>DASUME010000945.1:0-7447 GCA_036277895.1 Polyangiales bacterium | reverse complement strand
CGCGAGCGCAGCGGGTGCGGCCGAGAGCAGCACCACGTGCGTGCGCGACGTGTCGACCAACGCGTCGACGACAGCCATACGATCGGAAGCCTGGTCAGGAACGAGCGCGTAGAACGCGCGCGCGCCGATCAGCGCCTCGCGCAACGCCTCGCCGTCTTCCAGGGCGAGCACCCTCGCCTCCGCACCGCGGCCGCGCCACGTCTCCGCCTGCGCGGCATCGCGCACCAGCACGCGCACCGGCAACCGCTCGGCCAACAGCGCCTCCGCCACCCGCGCCCCCGTTCGTCCCGAAGCTCCTGCGATCACGTACATACCGTTCTCCTCTCGATGGGAAGCCTGCATGCGCTCGCGGGTGCGGACCAGACCCCAAGCTCGCCCAGCCCCGTGCACGCGTGCACGGCCCGGATCGAGTACGTTTGCCGCATGTCGGAGCTCGACTGGGACGACCTGCGCTACTTCCTCGCCGCGGCCCGCGCCAAGACGCTCGCGGGCGCCGCGCGTGCACTCGGCGTGGAGCACACCACCGTGGGCAGGCGCTTGAGCGCACTGGAGCGTGCGCTCGGCGGCGCGCTGGTGCTGCGCGGCTCGGACGGCTTGCAGCTGACGCGCCTCGGCGCGCGCATCGCGCCGCAGCTCGAGGAGCTGGAGCGCAACGTGATGCGCATTCGCGAGCTGGCGCAGTCCGAGGCGACGCGGGTGCGGCTCGCCGTGCCGTCGGGGTTTACGCGCTACTTCACCCAGGACCTGCCGCAGCTGGTGCGCGAGCACCCCGGGCTCGCGCTGGAGCTCGTCAGCGGCTCGAGCGTGGTCGACCTCCCGCGTGGCGAGGCGGACATCGCGTTGCGCTCCAGCCCGCTCACCGATCCCGAGCTGGTCGCACGCAAGCTGTGCGACGCGGGCTTCGCGCTCTACGGTTCCCTCGACGCAGCCTCGCTCGAGGACCTGCGCGGGCGCAACGTGATCGGCTTCCACGAGAACCTCGCGAACACGCCGGCCGCGCGCTGGCTGAGCGCACACGGCGCCGGCGCGACGGTAGTGCTGCGCAGCCGCGAGCTGAGCGACATGGTGACGGCCGCGATCGATGGCGTGGGGCTGGCGGTGTTGCCCTGCAGCCTCGCGGACGGAGAGCCACGCCTGCTCCGGCTGAGCGACGTCCTGGTGCGCGCGCCGCTCTTGCTGGTGCATCGGCGCGAGGCGCGGCTGTCCGAGCCGGTGCGCGTGGTGATCGCGTTTGCGAGCGCGGTCATCAAGCGCCACGCGGCCCGCATCGCCGGCGTGGACGTGCAACACTGAGCGCCATGCCGCGCATCGTCGGGCTCCTGTTCTTGCTGCTGTTCACGGGCTGCTCCAGCGAGCGCATCGCGGGCTGGTACATCACGCGCAAGATCGACGGCTACTTCGATCTGAGCTCGGAGCAGAAGCATCGGGTGCGCGCGACGGTGGACGACACCATCGAGTACGTGCGGCGGGAAGAGCTCTCGCACTGGATCTCGCTCTTGCGCGAGGTGCGCCAGGGCTTCCACGACGGCATGACCGACGAGCGGCTCGCGAAGCTGCAGCTGCGCTACGACCAGCGTATCGACGTGGCGGTGCACATCCTGGTTCCGCGCGTCGCGCCGCTGCTGGTGCAGCTCGATGCCGAGCAGCTCGACCACTTCACCAAGCGCGTGAACGAAGACCTGGCAGAGGCGTACGAAGACCTGGAGCTGACGCCCGAGAAGCGGCGCGAGAAGCTGGAGCAGAAGGCGCTGGAGCTGGTGGAAGACTTCGTGGGCTCGCTCAGCGACGAGCAGGAGGTCAGCGTGCGTGCGCTGATCCGGAAGCTACCCAACGAGCGCGACAAGCAGTACCGCGCCGCCAGGGACAACCTCGCCCACTTCCGCGCGTTCCTGGGCACGCGCCCCACGGCGCCCGCGCTGGAGAGCGAGCTCGATGCGATGTGGGAGCATCGCTACGACGCGCTTGGCACCGGCCACGAGAAAGAGGCGCGGCGCGGCTTTCAGCGTCAGTGGCTGCTGTCCGTGTTTCAGCTGCTGACGCCGAAGCAGCGAGCGCACGCCGAGGAAGAGCTGAGCGACCGCATCCGCATGCTCAAGCGCTACGTGCTGCCGGCCGAGAGCTGATCACTCACCGGGAACGGAGTCCACCGCGCGACGCAACAGCTCGCGCAGGCTGCGCTGCTCTTCCTTCGTCAGCTTGAGCAACCACTCGGGCGGCTCGAACAGGCGGTCGTGGAACTCTTCGCAGTGCTTCTTGCCGGCCGCGGTGAGCGTGAGCATCTTCACGCGACGATCCTCGCCCACAACACGCTGTGTCAGCCCGCGCGTCTCCAGCTTGTCGACGATGCCGGTGACGTTGGAGGCGTCGCACATCAGCATCTCGGCGAGCTCGCTCATCGCCAGGGTCTGCTTCTGCTCGAGCAGCCAGAGCGTGGACGTCTGCTGCGCCGTGAGCCCGTAATCCTTCGCCAACGACATCATGCGCCGCTTGTGCTCGTGGAACAGCGTCGCCAGCAGCTCGCTGATCTCCACGGCCTCTTTGCCCGCCTTCACCATGGGCCCACCATGCATCCGGGCAGAGCTTTTTGCAATCAATGGTTGACTCGCTCAACTGTCTAGGTACTCTAGCTTCACCGCTGCGGCAGCTTCGCGGCGAAAACCTGGGGAGGTCCGCTTGTTCACGCCACTCGAGCTCAAGCCGCGAGGCGAGCCACTCCGCCTACCGAAGACGGATCTCCCGCAGTTCCGTCCGCCAGTCGGCGAGAACTGCCTGGCAGAGCGGGGCATCTACTTTCCGGTGATCGATCGCAACCGCTGCGAGGGCGGCGGCCACTGCTCGCGCGTCTGCCCGCAGGGCGTGTTCGAGGTCCGCACCATCGAGGCCGAGGATCACGACGCGCTGTCGTTCGTGGGCCGGATTCGCAGCGCAATCCACGGTCGACAGACCGCGTACACGCCGAACGCGAGCGCCTGCCAGGCCTGCGGGCTGTGCGTCGAGGCCTGCCCGGAGCAGGCGATCACACTCGTCACGCTGTTCTGAGCGGGAACGTATTGGTCGGCTCGTTGCGACGAAAATGTGCAACGCGTGGCGATGGCACCCGGCGCCTCGTCGATTTCCCGTAACGTTTTCTGGGTCACTCTCTCTGGCATGCCGACTGCAAACCGCCGTGCACGAGGAGAGAGCACGATGCTTCAGTTCGCAATCGGTGGGGCGGGTAGTTTTTGTGCAGTCGCGATGGGCTGCTGGGTCGTTTCCTGCGCGAGCGTGCTGTACTGGGCGCGGCTCGAGGAGCGCTCGCGCTGACTACCCCTTGGGCAGCGTCCGCGTCCCGCTGACCTCGTCGTCATCGCGGGCGGGGCTCGCGCTGACGCGCAGCGACCACGTCGCGACGGCCCGGACCGGGCGGCAGGGCGTCTCGTGCCAGCCGGGGTGAGGACGCTCGAGGCCGCAGGCAGGACAGGTGGGCGTCAGCGCCGCGTGCGCAAACACGGGCCCACCGGCGAACAAGAACGCCATCGACATCGGGATCATCACGACCAGATCCGAGAACAGGATCGGCGACAGCATGAGGATCAGGGCGGCTACACCGCACCACACGAACTTGGCGATCCGAAAGCCCGGCCACGGCCGCAGGACGTCGTCCTCGCAGTAGCACCGTGGACATGCCGGATGGCTCATCCACTCGTTCTACTCCTCCTGACGCGCGTTGCGAGACGACTCAGCCGCGGAGGGAACGCACCACACGCATCTTGTTCGTCACGTCCAGTGCGGCGACCTTGTAAGCCTCGGCGAGCGTGGGGTAGTTGAACACCGCGTCGACGAGGTAGTCCACCGTGCCACCGCAGCCCATCACGGCCTGGCCGATGTGCACGCCCTCGGTGGCGCCGGTGCCGAACAGGTGCACGCCGAGCAGCTTTCGATCCTCCGAAGATACGAGCAACTTCAGCATGCCGTGCGAGTCGCCCTCGATCTGGCCGCGCGACAGCTCACGGTAGCGGGAGATCCCCACCTCGTAGGGGATCGACGCGTCGGTGAGCTCGGCCTCCGTCTTGCCGACGTAGCTGATCTCCGGGATCGTGTAGATGCCGATCGGCATCGTCGCGTGCATCGCGTTCGAGGGCTCTCCGAACGCGTGATAGGCCGCGAGCCGGCCCTGCTCCATCGACGTGGCTGCCAATGCCGGAAAGCCGATCACGTCGCCCACCGCGTAGATGTTGTCGAGCTCGGTCTGGTAGCTGGTGGGGTGCACCTTGATCCGGTGGCGGTCGTCGGCCGCAATGCCGACCTTGTCGAGCTGCAGCTTGCTGGTCGAGCCGATGCGACCCGCCGAGTACATGACCGCGTCTGCGGGGATGGTCTTGCCGCTCGCGAGCACGGTCAGCGTGCGCTCGCCGTGCTCCTCCACCGCGGCCACGGTCTCGCGGAAGCGGAAGGTGACGTGCAAGCCGCGCAGGTGGTACTGCAGCGCCTGCACGATCTCCTCGTCGCAGAACTCGAGCATGCGGTCGCGCTTCTCGATCACGGTGACCTTCGTGCCGAGCGCCGCGAAGATGGACGCGTACTCGATGCCGATCACACCCGCGCCGACGACGACCAGCGAAGCGGGCACCTTCTTCATGCCCAGGATGCCGTCGGAGTCGAGGATGCGCTGTTCGTCGAAGGCGACCGTCGACGGGCGTGCCGGGCGCGTGCCGGTGGCGATCACGAACTTGTCTGCACTGATGCGCGTGGTGCGCCCGTCGTGCTCGATCTCGACGTGGTGGCGGTCGACGAACGCGGCCGTGCCGACGAGCATCTTCACGTGGTTGCGCGCGAGCTGATCCTGCACGACCTGGACCTCGCGCGTGATCACGTGCGACGTGCGCTTGTTGAGATCCTCCATGCCGATCTCACTCTTCACGCGGTAGCTCTGGCCGTACATCTCGCGCTGGTTGAGGCCGGTCAGGAACAGCACGCTCTCGCGCAGGGTCTTGGACGGGATGGTGCCCGTGTTGACGCAGACGCCGCCGAGCATGTTCTGACGCTCCACGATCGCGGCGCGCTTGCCGAGCTTGGCGGCCGCGATCGCCGCCTTCTGGCCGCCGGGACCAGCACCGATCACCAGCAAGTCATAGTCGAACAAGGCCTACCTCCTCATTCGGCTCTTACCAGCCGCGCATTGCGGGCAGGTCTCGACCAAGTGACTAGACGGCGAGGTTCGGCAGTGGGCCGGTACAGAGCTTGGCGATGCCGAACGATTGGAGGTCGGTCAGGCCGAACGCGTGACAGATCGACAGCAGCAGGTTGTGCGGCTGGTAGGTTCGCGCCTCGGTACGAGATCACGCGCGGCGGCTCCTCGAGCGACGGGAACTTGGTGGCGGTGCCGATGCGCTGCGCGAGCTATTGAGCGACCGAGATGCGATTCGGCCCAGCCCGCGGGACCACCGGCGCCGGTGAAGCTGCCGGCCATCAGCGCGCCGCCGGTCAGCATCGCGCCGGGGCCCGTCATGTGCGGACCTCCGGGTTTGTCTGCCGCGGGGGCGCCCTTGCCGAGCTCGTTCTGCACGGTGGAGTTCATGTGCACGCCCTCGAGCACGCTCGCGGCGGAGCGCGAGCTCGGCGAGCAACGTGAGCGCGACGGCGCGTGGGATGCCGAGCAGCACGCCCATGCCGGCGCCCGCGCTCAGGGCGCTCGGTTTGGAGGCGGGCTCCTCGATTGGCTCGGCGTCGAGCAGGAGCGCGAGCGTGACCGCAGTGGCGCTTGCGAGCGCGTGGCAAGCGGGCCGGTCAGCGTGCGCGTGCCGCCATCGCGCGCGCGAATGGTCGCGGTGAGGGCTCCGCCCTCGGCAGCAAAAGTCGTGCGATATCCTTCGCTCCCGGCCGTGCCGCGCAAGCGCGTGAGCTCCGCGTCGAGGCTGGCCTGGCAGTCACTTTGTACGTGCACCTGCGTGGTCCAGATCGCCATCGCGAGCAGCGCGCCATAAGATGCGCAGGCCCGTCGACTGCGATGATCGCTGGCGCTCGCTGCCCCCACTCACTCCCTTGAGGCGACGACGATGGACCGAGACCTGGCCTCGCGCGAGATTCTTCGCCAGTGACGGATGACGCGCGCGAGTTCGAGGCTCTCTACACGGCCCAGGTGGGGTTCGTGTGGCGTTGTTTGCGTCGCCTGGGCGTGCGGGAGTCGGACTTGATGGAGCTGACCCAGAAGGTGTTCCTGACCTCGTTCGTGAAGCTGCCCGGCTTCGAGGGGCGAAGCGCGATCACGAGCTGGCTGTTCGGGATCTGCGAGCGCGTGGCCAGCGACTACCGGCGCGCGGCGCCGATTCGGCGCGAGGACGCCGAGCTGCACCGACTGGGGCAGGAGGAGGATCTGGTCCACGCCAGCGACGCCACGCGGCGCGCGCAGATCGCGGAGGCAGTGCTCGCGAAGCTGCCGGAGGACCAGCGGCTGGTGTTCGTGTTGTTCGAGATCGAGGAGCTCTCGGGGGACCAGATCGCGGAGATGCTCGCGCTCCCGTTGGGCACGGTGCGCTCGCGCTTGCGGCTCGCGCGCGACGCGTTCCAGCGCGAGGTAAAGCGCCTGACACTCGCGCGCGCACGGGAGGCCGGCTGATGGATCCGACACGACTGCGGAACGATGCAGACGGCAGCGAGCTCGTGCTCCTGGAGACGCTGCGCGCGGATGCGCCGCCGGACGACGTGCGCGCGAGCATGTGGAAGGTGGTCGCGGCGCAGGCTGCAGTCGCGGGCGTGGCGAGCAGCGCCGGCGCCGCCGTGCCCGTGAAGATGGCGACGGCGTTATTGCCGAAGGCGCTCGCGGCGAAGGTGGCGGTCGTGCTCGCGGTGGGGGCCGTGGGCGCGGGCGCGGCGTTGCTTCAGCCGTCCAAGGTGCCCGAGCGCGCGCAAGTGCATGCGCCCGTGAAAGTCGAGGCTGCCGCGCCGCGCAGGCTGGAGAGCGAGCAGACGTGCGTGGAGGGCGTGGCGCCGGGCTGCGGCGAGGTCAACGTGCCCAGCGCGCCGACCGCGGTGCCCGAAGTGCGGGCGCCCAAGCGCGTGAAGCGCGTGCGTGAGAAGGCCGATCCGATCGCTGCCATCGAGGCGCGACCCGAACCGGTACGCTCGCTCGACACGCTGCAGGCCGAGAGCCGCATGCTCGCGCAAGCGCGTGCGCAGCTGCGCGCGCACGATCTCGCGGGCGCCGAGCAGACGCTCAACCAGGCGCGCGACCAGTTCGCGCGGGGTGCGCTCGGCCAAGAGCGTGAGGTGCTGCAGGTCGAGCTGCTGTCCGCGCTCGGCGATCGCGAGGGCGCCGACCACCGCGCGCGCCGCTTCCTGCGCAAGCACTCCGACAGCCCGCACGCGAAGCGCGTGCAGCGTTTCCTGATCGCCCCGTGAAGGGGCTCGCGCTGGTGCTGTTGCCCGGTCCGCTCCCATCAGGCCCGAGGCCCTACTAGGCCAGTAGCTC
>DASUME010000944.1:0-2348 GCA_036277895.1 Polyangiales bacterium | reverse complement strand
GCGTTGCTCGTGCGCGGCCTCCCGTTCTCGATCCCCGCGGCCGTGGGGTTCATCGCGGTCGCAGGTGTAGCGGTACTCAACGGCGTCGTGATGGCGAGCGAGGTTCGCGCACGGCTCGAAGATGGACGCGCGAACGCGCTCTACGAGGGCGCTCGCAACGTGCTCCGCCCCGTGATCACCACCGCGCTGGTCGCCGCGATCGGCTTCTTCCCGATGGCGATCAGCACCCGCGCCGGCGCCGAGGTGCAACGCCCACTCGCGACCGTGGTGATCGGGGGGATCCTCTCGTCGACGCTGCTCTCGCTGCTGGTGCTGCCTGTGCTGCTCAAGCTGTTGGTGGTGCGCCGCGCCGAGCACGCCCCGCGGCCGGTCCCGGGGGGCGCTCAGATCGAGAGGGCCTGAGCGAGCTGCTCGGCGCGCATGGCGCCGGAGACGCGCTTGGTCTCGCGACCGTGGTCGAAGCGGATCAGGGTGGGGATGCTGCGGATCTGGAAGCGGGCGGCGACGTCGCGCAGGGCCTCGGTGTCGACCTTGGCGATCAGGGCTCGGCGCTGGGTGGCGAGCTTCTCCAGCTCGGGGGCGACGGCGCGGCAGGGGCCGCACCAGGCAGCCCAGAAGTCGACCACCACGGGGTAGGGCGCGTTCGCGATCAGCGCCTCGAACTCGGCGGCGCTCTCGACCGCGACGGGCTCATTCGGGGCCGACAGGGCTTGCTTGCAGCGGCCGCACTTCGGGCTCTTGGCGAGCTTCTCGGCGGGCACGCGGTTGCCCGCCCCACACGCTGCGCAGGAGATGATCATCGCGCCAACCTGACCACGGGTCCGTGACGGCGCAATGGCGGCGATGTACGCCTCGCGCACGATGAACCCACCCGCGAGCGCCCGGCGCATCCTGCTCGCCGCCCTGGTCGGCACCGCCGTCGAGTTCTACGACTTCTACATCTACGCCACCGCGGCCTCGCTGGTGTTCGGTCCGCTGTTCTTCCCGGCCAGCTCGCAGTCGGCGCAACAGCTCGGCGCGTACGCGAGCTTCGGCGTCGCGTTCGTGGCGCGCCCGCTCGGCGCCAGCGTGTTCGGCCACTTCGGCGACCGCATCGGGCGCAAGTCCACGCTGGTGGCCTCGCTGCTCCTGATGGGCGGCTCGACGATGGCGATCGTGTTCTTGCCCACGTTCGCGAGCGTGGGCTGGCTGGCGCCGCTGCTGCTGTGCACGCTGCGCTTCGGCCAGGGCTTCGGTCTAGGTGGCGAGTGGGGCGGGGCGGCGTTGCTCGCGGTCGAGAACGCGCCGCCCGGCTACCGCGCGCGCTACGGCATGTTCCCGCAGCTCGGCGCGCCGGTTGGCTTCATCGCGTCCAACGGCTTCTTCCTGTTGCTCGGGCTCGTGCTCGCGCAGGGTGAGTTTCAAGCCTGGGGCTGGCGCATCCCGTTCCTCGCCAGCGCGCTGCTCGTGGGCGTGGGTTTGTGGGTGCGACTGCGGATCACCGAGACGCCCGCGTTCGCGCAAGCGCTGAAGGAGGCGCCTCCACCGCACGTGCCGCTCGCAGAGCTGTTCAAGCGGCACTTGAGCGAGCTGATCGCCGGCACGTTCGCGGTCGTGTGCTGCTACGCGATCTTCTACCTCGCGACCGCGTTCGCGCTCGGCTACGCGACCACCACGCTGCACCACGCGCGCGAGCACGTGCTCGGTGTGCAGCTCGGCGCGATCCTGTTCATGGCGCTCGGCATCGTGGTCGCGGGTGTGATGTCCGATCGCACGTCGCCGCGCCGCGTGCTGATGATCGGCTGCACGCTGACCGTGCCGGCTGGTGCCCTGCTCGCGCCGATGATGCAGAGTGGCCTGCTCGGCATCGCCGCCTTCCTGTCGCTCGCGCTGTTCCTGATGGGCCTCGTCTACGGCCCGCTCGGCGCCTTCTTGCCGGGGCTGTTCCCAGCACGCGTGCGCTACACCGGCGCCTCGCTCGCCTTCAACGTAGGCGGCATCCTCGGCGGCGCACTCGCGCCGCTGATCGCGCAGGCACTCGCCGAGCGCGGCGGCCTGGGCTGGGTAGGCGCGTACCTGAGCGGCGCAGCGCTGATCAGCCTGCTCGCCCTCTGGCTGCAGCGTTAGCGCGCCGCGCGGTGTTGCTCGAAGAGCCAGGTGTCTAGCTCGGGTGTGAACGCGCGGGGCGCGCTCTCGTGATCGACATCCGGGTACTCGGTGTAGCGGGGGGAGGAGCCGATCGCCTTTAGCGCCTGGATCATCTCGCGCGCCGCGGCCACGGGCACGGTGTGATCTTTGGCGCCGTGGAACACCCAGATCGGAATACCCGCCACGCGCGTGGCTTGCTTTGGATCGCTGCCGCCCTCGAT
>DASUME010000943.1:0-2950 GCA_036277895.1 Polyangiales bacterium | reverse complement strand
TGCCAAGTGCGCCAGCGAGCTGGTGGCCGCACGCGGCACCGAGGGCGGCTACCTGCTGCAGGCCTGCAACAAGTCGTGCAAGGGCAGCGCTGCCTGCGAGCAGTCGTGCGTCGAGAAGCACAGCACCGGTGCCGGCTGGGTGCTCCGCGCAGGCGAGTGCGCAAAGACCAACTGCGCTGCGGAGTGCAAAGACTGATCGCGCGGGCGCGCCGTCGTCTCAACGCGCCCCCCTTCTCCTAGCTTTGCGTGCGGACTGCGTACCGCGTGCTTCGGCACGCGCTGCGCTGACCCGCGGCGCGGCCGCGTCGCGTCCTCCGCGCGCTCCGACGATCAGCCGGCAGCGGATCAAATCCGCTACGAGTGCGGCGGACAAGCTGGGGAATTCGCCGGGGTAACCCTGTGGAGCACGGGTGTGCGCAGGCTGTGATCAAACGAGACACAGTTCCTCCCCGTTTTTATCCACCGCGATCGTGATCGTGTTTGCTGCGTGATCGCGGATGGTTGGCGAGATCTATCCCCAATTCACAGGCGTTAAGACGGATACGGATCTTTAAATTTAACTCTCCTCTCTGATCATCGTAGAGCGGCGCGCCTCCGTCAGCGAGCAGTGCTCCTCCGAGATCGGACGGGCGCGGTCCGGCGATCGGGGGCGATCGCGAATTCGTCACTGGGGACAAGCGGTGCACAACCCTGGGGAGCGCGGCTGTGCATGAGCTGGGTGCAAGCAAGCCACAGCTCATCCCGAGAATTATCCACCGCGCGAATTCGGAGATCCGTTCGTCTTCCTGTCGCGTTAGCGAGCGTGATCCCCAATCCACAGCCGTTAAGACGAAGAAGAGCTTTTAAAGATCTACTTCTCTCTGATCTCCGTCAGCCCTGTGGACTGCGCGCCGAGCCCTCTCAGCCGAATTCGAACGCGTATAAACCGAGGGCGATCGGTGCTAAGAAGAGCGCTCGCGGTGACTGCTGCCGCGCGAATTCGCGATAAGGGGACGGGTCCGGATGGAGCTCAGCATCAGCAAGAAGGACTTTCTGCGCGGCCTGGCGCGCACCCACGCGGTGGCCGACCGCAAGAGCTCGATGCCGATCCTGTCCAACGTGCTGCTCTCGGCCGACGACTCGGGCGTCTTGCGCTTCGCCGCCACGGACCTGTACCTGGCCGTGAGCGCCAGCGCGGAGGCCGACGTGAAGCGCGCGGGTACGGTGGCGCTCTCGGCCCGCACGCTGTTCGACATCGTGAAGAACCTACCCGAGGGCGAGGTCAAGCTCGGGCTCGACAAGCACAACGCGGTGCTGCTGCGCTCGGGCAAGATCAAGTTCCGAATTCCCGGCATGCCCGGCGAAGACTTCCCGCCGCTGCCGAGCGCAGGGGAGGGCGGCTTCGCGGACATCGACGCCAGCCTGCTGTCACAGCTGATCGCGCTCACGCAGTACTCGATGTCCAGCGACGACACGCGCCCGCACCTGGCCGGCACGCTGTTCGAGCTCGACGGCCGGGCCGTGCGCATGGTGACCACCGATGGCCACCGGCTCTCCAAGGCCGAGGTCCCGTACGAGGCGCCCACGCGCTTCAGCATCCTCGTGCCATCCAAGGGCATCGCCGAGCTCAAGCGCCTGCTGGAGGACGCCAAGAGCGAGAAGCGGCCTGTCTCGTCCGACAAAGGCCCCGAGAAGAACGACGAGAAAGCCGAGCTGACGCCCGCAGGCCCCGCCAAGGTCGGCGTCGCCACCGTGGGCGGCAACGCGTTCTTCCGCGGCCAGGACGTGCAGCTGAGCGTGAAGCTCGCGGACGAGCAGTTCCCGCCCTACGCGAAGGTCATCCCGCAGTCGCACAGCCGGCGTGTGATCGCCGCGCGTGACCTGCTGGTCGACTCGCTGCGCCGCATCAGCCTGGTCGCGAGCGACAAGAGCGGCGGCGTGCGGCTCGCGCTCGAGCCCGGCAAGCTGGAGATCGTCAGCGAGAACCCGGACGTCGGCGAGGGCAGCGAAGAGCTCGACGTCGACTTCGCAGGCGAGAAGGTCGCGATCGGCTTCAACGCCCGCTACCTGCTCGAGGCGCTGCAGGCGATGACCGACGACGAGGTCGTGATCGAGCTCGGCGGAGAGCTCGACCCCGGCGTGATCAAGCCGGTCCACGACGGTCGCTTCGTGGGCGTGATCATGCCGATGCGCATCTGAGATGTCGCTCGAAGCGCTCCGCCTCGAGTCGCTGGCGCTCGATCACTTCCGCAACCTGTCGTCGCTCGTCCTGGAGCCGGGCCCACGCTTCAACGTGCTGTTCGGCGACAACGGCGCGGGCAAGAGCAGCTTGCTCGAGGCGATCGGCTACCTGGCAGCGCTGCGCAGCTTTCGATCGGCACGCAAGGAAGACATGATCGCCCGCGATCAGCAGCGCGCCCTGGTGCGGGCGCGCGTGCATGCGGCGCCGCTCGCCCACGACTACCGGATCGCGCTCGACCGCAGCGAGGGGCGCAGCATCGCGGTCGACGGCAAGAAGCCGCGCTCGCTCGGCGCGTACTACGGGCTGCTGCCGCTCGTGATCTTCCACCCGGGTGACACCGAGCTGATGTCCGGCTCGCCCGAGGCACGGCGCGCGTTCCTCGACCGCGTGCTCGAGCAGGTGGACCCTGGCTACGCGCGGCTGGTCGACGACTACGGCAAGGCGCTACGCAGCCGCAACCGCATGCTCAAGGCCACGCAGATCGATGCGCGCTCGGTGCGCGCCTACGATCCGATCCTGGCCGAGCTGGGCGCGAAGATCGGCACCGCTCGCCAGGCGCTGACGCTTGAGCTGAAGCCGCTCGCCGAGGCGCACTTCGCCGAGATCACCGAGCACGCGTTGCCGATCGTGCTGAGCTACGCCGCGCGTCACGAGCCCACTCAGGAGGCGCTCGCGCGCGCCCTGCACGAGAACTACGAGAAGGACACGCAGCGCGGCTACACCGGCGTC
>DASUME010000942.1:0-11142 GCA_036277895.1 Polyangiales bacterium | reverse complement strand
GTCGAGCACGTGCGTGAGGTCGGCTAGCGCCAGGCTCGCCAGCGCCGTCATCAGGCTGGTGCCGTTGACCAGCCCGAGCGCGTCCTTGTCGGTGAACTCGAACGGCGCGAGCTCCAGCGCGCGCAGCATGTGCATCGCAGGCACGAGCTGTCCATCGGGACCGTAGACCTCACCCAGCCCGCGGATGGCCTGGCCCACGCTCGCCAGCGGGATCAGGTCGCCGCTCGCGCCGAGCGAGCCCTGCAGCGGGATCGCCGGTGCATAGCCCGCGTCGTGCACCGCGATCAGGCGCTCGATCAGCGCCGGCGAGACGGCGGAGTAGCCCTGCGCGAGCGAGATGATGCGCATCAGCAAGGTCGCGCGTGCGACCTCGGGCGAGGCGAGCTCGCCGAGCGCGCAGTCGAGGTAGTGCAGCAGGTTCGACTGCAGGTCCGGGTTGAGCTGCGCGTCGAGCGTCTTGCGCGCGCCCTCGCCGAAGCCGGTGGTGACTCCGTAGACCTGCACACCCTGCGCGATGCGCTGGCGGAGCAGCTGGTGCCCCTGCGCGATACGCTGCCAGCGCTCGGGCGAGCAACGCAGCGTCACCGAGCCCGGCGCGCGTGCGACGCGGGCCGCGGTCAGGCACGAGATGGGCTGATCGATGCGGAGGACTTCGCGCGCCATACGTCAGGCCCCTCCTAGCCCATCGGCTCACGCGGGTCGAATCTCAGAACTCACTACGCCGCAGCGGGCCGGCACGGTGGAGCGCGTCAGGGACTGGCACCGGCGGCGCGGGCGCGGGCGGCGCGACCTCCACACGGCGCGGCTTCTTCACGAGCGCAGGCCTCTCGTGCACGGGCGGCGGCGCAGGCTCGGCAGGCGCTTGCGGCGCCACGACGGTGGGCTGGCTCGCGATCCCGGCGTCCCAGGCCTCGTCCGGCATGCGCGCAGCGCGTGTGCGCGGCGGGGACTCGAAGCGCATCGACAACAACGCGAGCGCCATCGTGCCCACGCCGATCGCCGTCAGCGCGAGCCCGCGCCGGCGTCCCTGCACGCGCTCCGGACTCGGCGTCGGCTGCCCTTCCAGCGACGCTTCTCCCGCGCCGACCGAGCCGCGTCGCCCTTCGGCGAAGGTGACGCGCGTGGACTGCTGGGTGCGCACCGGGAGCGGCTGCGGGTACTTGCCCGGGTCGGCGAACGGCACCAGCTCGAGCAGCAGCGCCTCCAGCGACGCGGTGCGATCTTCGCGGTGCTTGGCGATCGCTCGTTGCACGAGCATCTCCAGCGCCTCCGGGACCTCCGGGCGCAGCGTGCGCACCGGCGGCGCATCGCGCGTCGCGAAGCGCACTGCCTGCTCCGCGAACGTGACCGCGTCTCCGTACGGCGAGCGGCCAGTCAGACACTCGTAGAGGATCACGCCGAAGGCGTACACGTCCGTGCGCACGTCGACGTCGCGCGCGCCGAGCAGCTGCTCGTACGACGCGTAGCGCGGGGTTCCCATGGTGATGCCCGAGCGCGTGGCCGTGGACGGGTCGGTCTCGGTAAGCTTGGAGATGCCGAAGTCGATCAGCTTCGGCACCGCGCGCTCGTGGCTCGGGTCGTGCGCGAGGAAGATGTTGTCCGGCTTGATGTCGCGGTGCACCACGCCCGCTGCGTGCGCCGCGCCCACGCCGCGCATGGCCGGCACGAGCAGCGCGATCAGCTCGTGCATGGGCAGGTTCTCGCGCTCCAACACCTGGCTCAGCAGCTCGCCCCGCAGCAGCTCCATCACCAGGTAGACCGCGCTGCCTTCCTCGGCCACGTCGTACACGTCGACGACGTTGTCGTGCCGAATGCGCGAGGCGGCGCGCGCCTCGCGCAGCACACGCTGCAGGCCCTGCCCTTCGTCGTGGAACTGCGGGTGCAGCCACTTCACGGCGGCGCGCTTGAGCGTCAGCTCGTTCTCGGCCTCGTACACCGTCGCCATGCCGCCGCGCCCGAGCTCGCGCAGCAGGCGGTACTTGCCGCCGACGACTTGTCCGAGCTCGGGTTTGCGCATGCGACAGCCTCACGAAGCGGCGACGATCAGGACCAGCGATCGCAGACTACCGTGTGGGGCATACCACGTCGTTACGTTTTGACTACGGCGCCGGTCCGACCGACACGCTTCCGGGAAATTCCCCGGTCACATGCCGGCCGGTCGGTCCACATCATGCGGTGACGTAGTCCAGCAACGTGCCGGTGTCCGAGTACAGCCAGCACCTGAACGTGACCGCCTGCGCGGAGACGGCCGCGCTGTCCCAGACCCACGGCATCGCCAGGATACGGTCCTGGTAGTACGCGCCGTTCCATTGCCCGCTGTACGAGACGGACTGGATCGAGTTGGCGTCCGTGAACGGATAGAAGAGCGCGTTGCCCCAGGCATCGTAGGCGTACAGCTCGACCAGACCGGTCGAAGAGGGACCGTAGAAGCGCAGGTACGTGTACAGGAACATCGTGCCAGGGCGCGTGATGGTGACCGGCTTGCGGAAGCGTACGTCATTCGCCATGGCTCACCCCCTGGTACTCCTCACCAAAGATCGGAAACACGATCGGAAGCCCGAGCTTCTGATCGTTGAGCAGGTCCTCCAGCGCCGCGTTGCGCAGCGAGCCGCTGATCTGCGCGAAGTCCACGGTCGCCGCGGTTCGCTTGCCGACGAAGGCGTCGAGCCGCAAGGGCACCTGGACCTGCTGCGAGAAGCGAAAGCCGATCCAGACGATGGTCTGGTTCTCGACCGGCTCCGGGAAGGTGGTGACGAGCGTGCTGTAGCCGTTGCTGTCCTTCCCGCTCGGCACGGGCAGCTCCGTCTTGAACAACACCTCGTTCGGCTGCCCCTTGTCGTCGGAGAGCAGCGCGAGCGCGACCGTGCCTCCCCCCGTTGGCGCGCGCAGCCCGAAGCCCACTACCGGGCCGGACCAGACGCGAGGAAACTTCGTCAGATAGAGGTAGTCAGGTTGAAAAGCCGTGGATGTACCCGTGGGCTTCTCCGTGAAGAGAGCAAACAGCTCCGTCGAGAACCGCGCCATCTATGCGCCTCCCTGTTGCATGTCTCGGACTGAACGCGCAGCGACCCCCCGCCGCGCGATAAGACAAGTTCAGACAAGACTCATACGACGGTCTTACTTGTAGAAGACCGCGTAGACACTCGGCACGGGCTCACTCTCCTCCTGCGCGCCGAGGGCGCTGGCCTCGAACGGCGTGCCCGGCGCAGGAATGGGCCCCACGAAAAGTGAAGATTCGATCTCGTCCGCATTCTGCAGAAAGCTCACGCTCGCCCCGCCGTCCGTGCGGAACCCGATCCAGAGCGCCTGCGCCGACGGCGTCATGCCCAGCGAGACCGGAAGCTCGGCCCGCAGGCGACCCCGCGAAAATTTCACCGTCGCTTCGCCGCGCGCGAGTACCGTGCCCGGTCGCATCTGCCCCGTATCTTCCGCCACGAACAGCTCGAACTTCTCTCCAGCCATATCGGAGATCACACCGACCGCTGCGACCGGCTGTTTGCCGACCAGGCGGCGTGCGAAGCCGGCGGGAAAGTCGATCGCGTTGTCGTCGTCGACGTACTCGAGGCTCGGCTCGGTAGCGGTCGCCGGGCAGCTGCCCGCACCGGTGCAGACTCCGTACGCGCACGTGCACAGGCGTTGCGCGCTGGGCTCCCAACGCGAGAGATCGAGCTTCGCGTCGAAGGGCGCGGCCGCCAGCTCGGGCGGCGGCTTGCAGCTGCCATCGCTCCCGTCGCAGGTCTGACTGGGACACCACGCCTCGAGTGTCGCGTGCACGCACGCGGCTGACAATCGGATGCGCACGTAGGTCGTATGTTTGTCTGTAAAAGGTACGCTTACCGTCTGCCGAAGTACGATCTCACTTTTCCCGAGGTGCTCGGGATAGCCCTCGAAGCTCACCAGCGTGCGCTCGCGCTGCGTCGACTCCGGCGTGCGCCGCACGGCGATCCAGAACAACAGATCACCGCTCGGAATGCTGGCATTCACGGGGATCGACCTGGAGACACCGGCATCCGCACCGAGCACGGTTACGTTCGCGCCCACCAACGGCAGGTCGGAGTAGACGTAGAATCGCACCACGGTGGAATCCACGCCTTCGTCGCAGGCGCAGAGCGACACCATGAGTAAGGTCTGCAGACACCTGCGTAGGAAGGCGGTCATGGCTGCTGAACCACCCACGCCGAGCCGGCGAAGTCGGAGGGCTTCTCGCTGTCGTGGTCGCGCGTCGCCAGCAGCACCGTCGCGGTCACCGCTCCGGCCAGCGCCACGCCGCTCACCGTCCACACCCACCACCTGCGATGAGGAGGCACGTCCTTCTGCACGGGTGCCGCAGGCGGTTGCAGCGCGGACACCAGCTCGGCGCTGCGCAGCTCGAGCGCGAGCTGGAGCTGCGCGCGCGGCTCCACCACCAGCTGTCGCCGCTCGCTCAGCCTGCCGGCCGCGCTCAGCTCGAGCACGTGTCGGCCCTCCGCCAGCACGAGCTCTGCGTGCGGCCCCTGCGCCACCGGCGCGCCGTCGAGCGCGATCCGCGAAGTGTCTGGCTTCACGTCGATCGTGAGCTGCCCCAGGTGATCGCGCGCGCGCTCGATCAGCCCACCCACCTCGTCGCGCAGCTCCGCGGACAAGGGGCGGACCTCGGACGTGCGGGCCGCCTCGAGGTAGTGAAACGCCTCGAGGTAGTTGCGCAGCTCGAACTCGACCTTGCCCAATCCGCGCAGGGTGCGGGCGTTGGGGAACACGGCGTGGGCAAGCAGGAAGTGCTGGCGGGCCGCCTCGAACCGGCCAGCCTGGTGGTCGGCGAGCGCCGCGTCGACTTCCGCTTCATACCCAGCGGGAGGTCCCGGATCGGACTGTGCCCAACCTGAGTTGGCGGTCGAGGTAAGGATCGACAGCGCAAGACACGTGGAGGGTCGGACCCGGAGGCGCACTAGAGACCACAACATGCGCGAATCGAAACGGACCATCTTCGACTTTCAACAGGCGCCCCATTTCGGGCGACTCAATTGTGCTTATACGATCTCGGGGCAATCTTTCTAGCTCGCCGTGCGTTCCCGCCTGGGAATTACCCTGACGGCAGCCCGCGCGCAGCGCACCGGTGCTCGCGCGCGCCTGCAGCGCGAAGGCGTCGTACGCCGCCACGTCGGCAGCTTGCAGACGTTGCACTACCGGCACCCCGACGCGCGCCACGAACTGGCGCACCATCCATGCGCGCCGCGCCGCGTGGCGCCGACCGGCGCAACGTCCACTGCCGGTGCGCGCGCCTTTACATCGGACTACAGCGTTGTAATTGCCCAGGTCTGTACGGACCATTGCAGGATGTCCGAGAGCTCTCGTCTGGTCGTGCGTCGCCTCGCGGTTCTGGTGTTGGTCTGCTCTGCAGCATGCAGTGCGGACAAGGGCGGTGGTGGAGCGGCCGACGACGGTGACGGAAGTCTGCCGACCGAAGACGCAGACGTACCGTCTGAATCCAGCATCCCTCCCGGCGACGCCGGTCGCGATGCACAACGCGACGCCAGCGTGTCGTGCGGTGCAGCGCCGTGTGCGATCGGACAAGCCTGCGATCGCAGCTACGTCACGCCGCGTTGCGTCGGCAGCTGCGAGGGCGTCACCTGCGCGGAAGGTCTGACGTGCGAAGTGCAAGACGACGTCGGCAAGTGCGCGCTCACCTGCACACCCGCGTGTGGTCCCGGACAACGCTGCGCGGCGCAAGGCGCGACCACGAGCTGCATCGACAACACCTGCGCCGAGCTCAACTGCGGTGCGACCGAGGCCTGCGAGCCCGCGAGCACGGGCAGCGGCTTCGAGTGTGTCGACAACTCTTGCCAAGGCGACCTCGACTGCGGCCAGGCGCAGAACTGCACCGGCGGGGTGTGCCTGGGGGACAGCTGCACGCCCTTTGCGACCAGCTGCGAAGGCGCCGTGGTGCGCCAGTGCTCGCCCAACGGCGCGGGGCTGATCGATCAGGTCACGTGCACCTCCGAGGGCCAGCTGGTCAGCGCCTGCGAGAGCAGCGGCGACGGCGCCGCATGCAGCTGCCGTGACGACTGGGACTGCCCCGCGTTCACCGAGTGCGCGCAGGGCTCCTGCATCGGAAGCGGCCGCGCGCCAACTTGCTTCCTGCCGCCGCAGCCGTTCACCTCGCTCCTGCCAAAGGCAGAGCCCGGCTTCCCGTGGGGTGGCAACGATGCCGATGGCTACACCGGCAACGCGCTGCTGCACAAGACGCCACGCTCGCGCGATGCCGCGGGCCATCCATTCCCGCGCCACGCGCAAGCGAGCACGGTGCCGGTGGTGGCCAACCTCGACGACGACAACGGCGATGGCCTGATCGACGAGCTCGACGTGCCGGAGATCGTGTTCACGACCTTCTGTGACACCAACTATCAGGATCACGGTGTGCTGCGCGCTGTGCACGGCGGCGGTGCGCTCGCCGGCAAGGAGCTGTTCGCGGTCTGCGACGACAAGCTGTGGCAGCAAGGCGACCCGATCCTCGACGGCGCCGGCCAGCCGCTCGCCAGCGCGAACTGCGACTGCAACAACGGCGAGCTCGAGCCCACGGGCGCAGTCGCGGTGGGTGATCTCGACGACGACGGACAGCCCGAGATCGTGGTCACCGCGCACACGCGCACCACCATGGGCAGCAGCTTGCCCAATCACCGCGTGCTGATCTTCCGCAACACCGGCGAGCTGATCTCGGACAACGAGATCGGCAACATCACTGGCGCCAACCCCGCGGTCACGATCGCGAACATCGATCGAGAGGGCTTTGCCGAGCTGATCGTGGGCCCCGTGCTCGCGGTGCTCGCGCACGACGCGAACGATCGCCTGACGGTCGAGAGAGTGCTGCGCGGCGCCGGGCAGCCCGGCACCAACAACGGCCAGGGGCCGGTCAGCTGCGTCGCGGATCTCACCGGCGACGGCGTGATGGAGATCGTCTCCGGCGGCACGGTGTTCCGGGCGCCGATTCCGAAGCAAGCCTGCCCGAGCGACCTGACTGGGCTCGACGTGGATACGCGCGCGTTCTGCCAGAACCAGCTGATCGTGCTCTGGAACGCCAACGTCAACGGCTTCTGCGCAATCGCGGATGTGCTGGGTGCGCAGCAGACTCCCACCAACCTGAGCAACAAGCTCGACGGCGCCCCCGAGGTGGTCCTGATCAGCAACGGACGTCTGCTGGTGTACGACGGCGCCACCTGCGGCTGGGACGGCACCAAGTGCGTCGCTCGCGTCGATGCGATGATCGGACCTGACAACGGCGGGCCGCCCAACATCGATGACTTCGACGGCGACGGCTTCCCCGAGCTGGGCACTGCGTTCGCCACCAACTACGTGATGTACGACTTCCAGCCTGCGACCGCGGCCTGCTCGAGCTGGACCGCCTCGCTCGACGGCCTGCCGGGCTCGGCTGATCTGGCCGGCAACACGGCGCGTGCGGCGCCCTCGCTCGGCTGCGTGCGCGCCGAAGACTGCGGCGATACCACGCAGTTCAGCTGCAGCAAGCAAGGCCAGTGCGTGTGCCTGCACAACGGCTGGCGCAGCAGCACGCAGGATGCGTCCAGCCGCGTGACCGGCTCGAGCGTGTTCGACTTCAACGGCGATGGTGCCGCCGAGGTCGTCTACAACGACGAGTGCTACTTCCGCATCTACGACGGCGCGGACGGCCACGTCTACCAGCGGCTCGACTCGCAGAGCCCGACGCGCATCGAGTACCCGGTGGTGGCGGACGTCGACAGCGACGGCAACGCCGAGATCGTGTTCTCGGGCTCGAACGCGCGCAGTGAGAACTGCGTGCACCACGACGCGACCACGTTCGTGAACGGCCTGCAGGTGATCGGAGACCCCACCGACCGCTGGGTGCCCGCGCGCCGGATCTGGAACGAGCACGCCTACCACGTGACCAACGTGCTGGAGAGCGGTGCGATCCCCACGCAGGAGCTCGCGAGCTGGAAGAGCTACAACGGCCGCACGTACAACACCTACCGCTCCAACCTGCCGCCGTTCGGCAACGTGGCGCCGGATCTGACGGTGGAGGGCCTGCAGGTGAGCTCACCGGACGTACGCTGCGGCGAAGCGCTCAGTCGCGACCTGCGCATCGTCGCGCGTGTGGTCAACCATGGCGATCTGCGCGTCGGCGCCAACGTGGTGGTGCGCTTCCTCGACGAGCGCGACGTGGAGCTCGGCATGACCACGCTCGGCGCACCGCTTGCACCGGGCGGCGAGACCTTCGTGGTGCTCGCCTACCGCGCTCCGAGCAGCACGCAGCTGCCGCTACGCGTCCGCGCCAGCGTGGACCCGGAGGACGCCGAGCGCGAGTGCATCGAGAGCAACAACACGCGCGAGGTCGAGGTGAAGCCCGCCCCGTCCGCGCCGGAGCTACGCGTGGCGGTGACGCAGGCCGACGAGAGCTGCCCCGTGCGTACGCTCGGCGTTCAGGTCTTCAACGACAGCGCGCGGCCCGTGCCTGCCGTCGCCGTGCGCTTCTACGCGGGCAATCCGGCATCGGGCGCGAAGGAGCTGCGCACGATCAACGTCGAGAACGTACCGGCCAACGGCGCCAGCGCCGCGCTTCCGGTGCAGGTCGACGTCGATCTGCGCAACGTGACCGTCTACACCGTGGTCGACCCGGACAACGTGGTCGTCGAGTGCAACGACGGCAACAACACCACGCTAAGCGACGTGTTCTGCCAGGTCGTTGCGTTTTGACGTGCGCGCGAGGAACAGCACGATGCCCGCGACGAGCACCGCCGGAACCGTGATGATCAGGCCGTGTGCGAGCGCGTCCGCGTTGCTCGCCCCTGCGTTGCCGGCCGCGTTGCTGCGCAGCCCCACCCACTCGGGGCTGATCGCGTCACCGAGCAGGTGGATCATCATCACGTTGATCGCGGTGCCGGTCGCGCGTGCAGACGCGGGCAGGCAGCTGACGGTGAGCGCGTTGACCGGGCTGGTGTTGACGAACAGCAGCAGCATCGACGCGAAGAACAGCGCGTACGTGAGCTGCAGGCTGTCTGCCTGCAGCGAGAAGTACACACACGGGGCGGCCAACAGTAAGGTCAGCGCGCTGAAGTCGATGCCGAGGTTGGGCAGGCGCTTCTGCCCACGGTCCGTGATGTAGCCGCCCAGGAAGGTGCCGACGATGCCAGTCACCACCGCGATGCCGCCGAAGGCCGCGCCAGCCTCGCCGATCTCCACGTTGAAGCGGCGCTGCAAGAGCGTGGGTGCCCAGGTGGACAATGCGCCCATCGCGAACGTGTAGGCGACGTAGCTCGCGGTGCAGGCGAGCCAGACGCGGTTCTTGAACGCCGCCCCGACGCGCGCGCCGAACGAGCCGAGGTGCTCGACCTCCTTGGTCTCGTCGAGCGCGCCGCGCTCCGGATCGGCGAGCTTGAGCATACGCAGCGCGAGGATCAGACCGGGCAAGCCGGCGACCAGGAACGCCGCGCGCCAGCCGTAGAACTGCGCCACCACGCCGCCGAGTGCGTAGCCGAGCGCGGAGCCGACCGGGATCGCGAGGTAGAACCAGGTGAAGCGGCGCGCGCGCTCGCGCTCGGGGATGCAGTCCGAGAGCACCGCCGGTCCAAGGCTCGCGTAGGCCGCCTCGCCGATGCCGACCAGGCTGCGCGCGATCAGCAGCTGCGTAAAGTCCTGCACGAAGGCGCCGCCCATCGTCGCCAGCGACCAGATCGCGACGCCGATCGCGATCAAGCGCGGCCGGTTCATCCGATCCGCGAGCGCGCCGAACACGGGCGCCGCCGCCATGTAGACGATCACGAACACGAACGTGAGCCGTCCGCGCTGCGCATCATCGAGCGAGAGATCCTCGCCGAGCGGCTCCAGCACGGCCGCCACCACGTAGCGGTCGACGTAGTTGACGAGGTTGATCAGCGAGAACAGAGTCAGTGCGCGGGTGGCGGCGGTCATGGTTTGTCCAGCTCCAGGCCGATGCGCGGTTGGATCGAGTAGTCCCAGCGGGAGTCGCGCATCGGCGGGTATGCCGCGAAGCCTAGCTGCGCGCGCAGCAACTGGAAGACGATGAATGCGATGTACGCCTCGCCGCGCACGCGCGAGCAGCCTGCGCCCTCGGTGCACTTGTCGGCCAGGAAGTGGTCGAGCGTGGAGAAGGCGAAGCCGCCGCGGAAGCCGAAGCGCGTCTGGTAGCGGTAGCTGCTGAGCGGCAGCAGCTCGAGCTCCATGCCCACCATCGGCGTCAGCTTGAGCGCGTTCGAGTCACCCTTGCTGGCGAGCGCGAACAGCCCGTCCAGCTCGAGCGCGGCGGTGCCGCGGATCCAGTTCAGCTTGGTGTCCCAGCCGGTGCGCGAGTAACCCGCCTCCAGGCCGCGGCCCATCAACACGTGCCAGCTCGCGTACGGCGGAACGTACGCGAGCGCCTGCGAGGCGATCCGGCCGGCCGCGGGCAGCAGCGCGCGGTAGACGCCGCGCTCCTGCTGGTTGGCGAGCGCACGCACCATCGCGCCGATACGCTGCGCGACGTAGCGCTTGGCTTCGGGTGCACGGTCCGTCGGGATGCCCATGTCCTTGAACTCGAAGCCGTGGGTCGCGAGCCGACGCAGCTGATGATCTAGGTTGGATTCGTCTGGCAGAAACTCGTAGCCGCGGTTGGTCTTCATGCCCGGGATCAGCGGCGGGGTGTCACCCAGGAACGCGCGCCGGCAGTGCTCGTGCGCGGTGGGACGCAGCGGCGCGCCGTTTGCCTCGGCGCGCTTCTTGAGCTGGGTGCAGCGCGCGTAGATGCGATCGAGCGAGGTCTGGATGCCGGCGCGGATCGAGATGTCGACCTGGTCACAGACCTCGATCGGCTCCACGCCGTCGAAGGCTGCGCGCATGCAACGGTAAGGTGCCCAGCTCTGCTTCAGCGCCTGATCCGCGCTCGGGTAGATCTGCTCCGGGTAGGTCGGCCGATAGTCCGCGCGCTTGATGCCGACGACCTCCGCGAACCAGCGGTGCGCGGAGTGCATGCCGAGGTAGAAGTCGTGGATGCGGAAGTCGGTCTCGAAGAACCCGAGGAAGCTGTACAGCGGGTCGCTGAGCGGCATGAAGTAGGTGTGCGTGGCCGTGATCTGCTTGGTGACGTCCGGGTTGTCCTCGAGCAGCACCTGCAGCTCCTTGCTGCGGCTCGACTCCACCAGC
>DASUME010000941.1:0-4968 GCA_036277895.1 Polyangiales bacterium | reverse complement strand
TGCGCTCGCTCGCGAAGCGCCCCGCGCCGTCGTTCCACAGCACGTACAGCTTGCGATCCGGATCGCCTCGCTTGCCGGTCAGCAGCACCAGATCGAGGTAGCCGTCTTCGTCCGCATTCACCGCTGCGATCTGCGCATGAGGGCACGGCGAGTCGAGCACGATCAACCCGCCCGAGACCATCGTGCGCTCTGCCATGCTGAAGATCTCGACGCCGCAGCGTGTGCCGTCCGCGGGCATCACCCAGATCGACTCGTCGCGTCCGTCGCGGTTGAGGTCGCCTGCGGTGCCCACGGCGTAGATCTCGGCGGCGGGAAACTGCAGCGTCGCGTTGCCGACCGCGGACGGCGCGAGCCGCGCGTCCAGCACTCCCACCAGCGGCGACGGCGACGGCGACGGCCGGTCCACGTTCGGCACCAGCCAGAACTGCCAGTTCCTGCCGAACTGATCGAAGCCGAGCGCGAGCGCGTCCTTGGACGCAGGCGCGCTGAACGAGCCCAGCACCAGCTCGGTGGACACCACGTTGCCGAGCATGCCCTCCGGCGAGAACAGCAACAGCTCCAGCGCCGCGAAGGGAATGCGCTCCGCGTTGCCGCCCAGCAGGTAAGTAAGGTTTCGGTTGTCGCTGGGGTCCGGGTGATCGGCCACCACGAGCACGGTGTCCGTGCCGGCCTCGCGGAACACGCCGAGCTGCTTCACCGAGCGCGCGCGCGCCACGGCCTGCGGCTCGAGCGGCGCCTGCGAGAGCGCGCCGAACGCCACCTTCACGGTGTCGAGCTCTTGCTCGCTGGCGGCTTGCTCGACCAGCGCGAGGTCCTGGATCAGGTCTCCATCGAAGTCGCCGATCGTCAACTGCCCGACCGGCCGCGCGCTGAGGATCTTGGACTCGAGCAGCCACGGGTGGCCGCTGCCGTTGAAGAAGTCGACGTGCAGCCGACCGCGCTCGGCGGCGACCGCATCCAGGTAGCCATTGCCGTTCAAGTCGGCGATGCGCGCCGCGGTCCAGCGTCCGATCGAGTTGATCCAGCCGACGTTGTACTGCGGCTTCGTGGCGCCGCTCGGCGTCTGCGAGAGCAAGATGCTGTCGGCCATGATGAAGTCGGGCGCGCCGTCGCCGGACAGGTCGCCCACCGCCAACGGCATGCTGAACTTCTCGACGAGCGCGCCGTCTTCACCCGACGCAGGCCGAAACGGCGTGGCCGTCGACAGCTGAACACCATCGCCGAATGCCGCGTAGGTGAGGCCTCCCGCGCCCACGAGCACGTCGAGGTGACCATCGCTGTTCAAGTCACCGGCGACCGGCGGTTGATCGAGCGGCGCCGGCGGGTCGAGCGCGATCGTGCTCACCTGCGCGGACGGCAGCCAGGTCACCGCGCCTTCGAGCGACTCCGGGGAGCACATCTCGACGGCCATGAACGTGGTCTGCCCACGAAACGCGAGCACCAGCTCCTGACACGGTGAGCTCGGGCCCTCGCCGATGTCGACGGGAAGCGGATCACCGAGCAGGCTGTCCAGCGGCACGCTGATCGGCGCCCGCAGCGCGGTGGAGTTGGTGTCGACGTTCGGCACGTACACGCCCGGGCCGTCGCTGAGCGTGGCTACGGAGGCGAGCGACGACGCCTTGCTGACGTAGCCTTGCCGGAGGCCGGTCACACGCGCGAGGCCCGCGGGCAGCACGTACGGCGTGAACGCCTCGGGGGTCCAGGTGCGATCGCCGCGGCCGAGCATCACGCCGACGCGAAAGTCGCTGAACACGAGGTCATCTCGCCCGTCGTCGGTGAGCCTGCCGATCACGGGCGCCATCATCAGCTTGCGAAACGGACGCGTCTCGACGAGCGCCGCGCGCGCATCGAAGTAGTGGAAGCTGATCGTGGCGCGACCCGAGAGATCGCGCGGGTTGCGACTGAGCAAGTCGGTGCGACCGTCGCCGTCGAAGTCGCCCGCAGACAACGACTCGATCGCGCCGATCGAATACTCCACCTTGGGCAAGAACGCGCCCGAGGGCTTGCGACACAGGTCGTCGGCGTCGCAGCCCCAACCCGGCATACAGGTCCAGCGCGCACTGCCGTTGGTGGCCGCGCAGTCGAAGTGGCAAGCGCCGTCTTCACCCGGTGGACGGCAGCGCGAGGCGCCGTCGAACGCGAAGCCGTCGCAGTCTTCGCCATCCTCCTGGATCGCGTTGCCGCACACGCTGCGCTCGAGCTCGGGCAAGTTCGCGCAGCCCGCGAGCGCGAGCATGCAGAGGGTCCAGCGCATCAGAACGGGCTCTCCAGATCGGCCGAGTACTTCTCGCGCTTCTTCTTCTTGGTGAGCTTGGCGGGGGTACCTGCATCGACGATCGGCGCGGGCTCGACCACCTGTGCGGGTGGCTCGGCCTGCGCCGGCTCGTCCTTGGTCACGATCGCTGGCGTGAGTGGGGGCGCGGCCAGCGGTGGCGACTCCACGACGGGCGGCGTGCGCTGGTAGAAGATCGCGCCCCCCAGCAGCAGCAACAGCACGGCGACGATCGCCCACGGCAGGCGCGAGCGCGGCGGCGCGGTGGAGGTGTCGTTCGCGCGCACGCGCTCGTTGGACTCGAGCGTGCCGAGGCTCGGCTGCGAGCCTTCGCCCACGGTGTCCGAGTGTGCGAGGTCTTCTTCTTCCGGAGTCAACACCGGACGCTCGAGCCGCGGCAGTCCGATCGGAACCGTAAGGCCCGCCTCCTGGGCAGCCT
Organism: Polyangiales bacterium; assembly: GCA_036277895.1. Lineage (GTDB taxonomy): Bacteria > Myxococcota_A > Polyangia > Polyangiales > DASUME01 > DASUME01. Next base: position 2,257 of record DASUME010000941.1, on the reverse strand, counting down.
TGGCGATCTCCGTCAGCGCTTCGCCCGCGGTGGCAGGGCGCGCCTCGGGCGCCTTCTCCAACATGCGCAGGATCGGCGCGTCGAGCAGCGGCGACAGCGCGGGGTTGGACGCCGACGCCGGCGTGGGCTTCTGGACGATGTGCGCCATCAACAGCGCGAGCATGTTGTCGGCCGTGATCGGGCGCGCGCCGGTGATCAGCTCGTGCACCAGCACACCGAGCGCGTACACGTCCGCGCGCGTGTCGATGCGATCGCCCTTGGCCTGTTCGGGCGACATGTACAGCGGCGTGCCGATCGGCGTGCCGCTCACGGTCTTCACCGCGGAGTCACCGAGCAGCTTGGCCACGCCGAAGTCGAGCAGCTTGGGCACCACCTCGCCGCCCGCCTCCCAGGACAAGAAGATGTTCTGCGGCTTGAGGTCGCGATGCACGATGCCCGCCGCGTGCGCGACGTCGAGCGCCGAGGCGATCGGCTGCAGGATCTGCAGCGCGGTGCCCACGTCGAAGCGCCCTACCCGGCGCAGGTGGCGATCGAGCGACTCACCCACCAGCAGGTCCATCACGTAGAAGTGGCGCCCGTCGGCGAGCTTGCCGAACGAGAAGATGTCGACGATGTGCCGGTGCCGGATCTGGTTGACGGCCTGCGCCTCGGACACGAAGCGCAGCGCGGCCTCGGAGTCCGACGCGCTGAGCCGGTGCAGCACCTTCACGGCCGCGCGGCGCTTGAGCACGGGATGCTCGGCCTCGAAGACCGCGCCAAAACCGCCCTCTCCGAGCAGTCGCCCGAGCCGATACTCGCCCGCCATCAGCCCGGTGAGGCCCTGCGGCGCGCGCGGCGCGATGGAGGTCGGCGTCTGTGCCATGAGCGAGGCTGAGATTGCACGCGAATCCCACCCCGGTCCAGCCCCCAACAGAGGGCGAGACGTGACCCGGTCCATCCGATATATCCGGCCCGATGACGAAGTTGTTCGTGAGCGACGTGGATGGGACCCTGGTCGACCGGCGTGCGCAGCTCAGCGCGCGCTCGCGCAAGGGCTTGCACGCGTTGCTCGAGCGCGGGCTGCCCTTCACCGTGGCGAGCGCTCGCAGCGCGTTTTCGCTGTCCGTGATGCTCGCGGGCCTGCCGCTACGCTTGCCGGTGATCGAGTTCAACGGCGCGTTCCTGACCGAGCTCGCGACCGGCAAGCGCGCGTTCGTGCGCGCCATCGACCGCGCGTTGTGTGACGACATCTACGAGCGCGGCCACCGGCTCGGCCTCGCTCCGTTCGTGTCCTCGTTCGATGGCAAGCGCGACTTGCTGTACGCCGGCCCACCTGCGAACGAGGGAATGAACTGGTACCTCGACGAGCGCATCGCCTTCCGCGACCCCCGCCTCGAGCGCGTCGACGACGTCCGCGTCGGGCTCCGCTACGCGACGGTATGCATGACCTTCATCGCGCGCGAGCAGACGCTGCGTCCCCTGTTCGAGGCGCTGGAGGCCGCGTATCCCACGCGCTTACGCCTCAACTTCTACGAGAACCACTACAGCCCCGGCTGGCACTGGCTCTCCGTGCACGACTTCCTATCTACGAAGGCCCACGCTCTCGCCGTGCTCTGCGAACAAGTCGGCGTGCCGCTCTCCGACCTGACTGTCTTCGGCGACGAACAAAACGACATCCCGATGTTCGAGATCGCCGGCCGCGCCATCGCCGTGGGCAACGCCCACCCCGCCCTCAGACCGCTAGCCCACGAGATCATCGCCGACCACGAACAAGACAGCGTCGTCGAGTACCTCGAACGCAATTACCCTACGCACACGTAGCAGTTCGAGCACGGCTCACGGCGGAGTCAGAAACGCGCACGTAGGCCCGGTCGCGCGGGCGAGTCGCTCGTCGCACGTTGCCAGCGGGACTTCGAGGTACTCGGCCAATGCGACGTACCAGGCGTCGTAAGGTGTCACGTTTTGTCGAAGCGACCATACGCGCGAGTGCAAGCCTTCGAGAGGCCACGTCTGGGCCCAGAGCTGTCGGAGGCTATCAACGCAGCGGCGATGCACGACGCATCGGCGACGACCGCGCTCACCTCTCGCGGTCCTCGTCACCGAAGCGCACCAGGTCTTCCTTGGTCACGCGAGAATCCTTGCGCGCCTCGGCACGCGCGAGCACGTCGGCCATCGTGGGCCGCGTCGCGATGCGAGAAAGCTGCTCGAGCAGGTAGTCCTGCATAGACTGGCGCGCTTGCTTGGCATGCGTCTGCAGACCGAGGTGCACTGCCGCGGG
>DASUME010000940.1:0-2624 GCA_036277895.1 Polyangiales bacterium | reverse complement strand
ACGGCTTCCGCTACAGCGTGGGCGTGTTCCTGCTGCTGGCCCAGTGGCGCCCGAGCCAGCACAAGGTCGCACCGCGGCAGCTCTTGCGTGAGATGCGGCTGCCGCTCGCGCTCGACACCGGCATCGGTTCGATGTGCTTCGTGTACGGCATCGCGCACACGGACCTGGCGCTCGGGGCGACGTTGTCCTCGCTCTCGCCGCTGGTCGCCCTGCCGGTCGCCGCGGTGATGCGCACCGAGCGCGTCACCGTCGGCAAGGCCGCCGCGGTGTGCCTCACGCTGGCTGGCGTGATCCTGCTGGTCTCTAGTGCGTGATCTCGGTGCGCAGCTGCGGGCCGCTGATGTCGAGCTTCTCGACGTGCACGTGGTTCTGTACGCGGCGCAGCCGTAGCTGCACGCGCGACTGGCCCACGCGCAGGTTGTCGAGCTCCACCCACTCCAAGGCGGCTGGCAGCTGCGGATTGCGGATCGCGAGCCGGCGCTCGGGTGCATCGACGTGGATGCCGAGCACCGACTGCAGCAGCAGGAACGGCGTCGCCGCGGCCCACGCCTGCGGGCTGCACGCGACCGGGTAGCGCACCAGGTTGCCGTCCTCGCGCGACAGCCCGCAGAACAGCTCGGGCAACCTGCGATCACGGAAGTGCGCCATCGCCGAGATCAGGCCGTCGAACACCACGCTCGCCTGCTCCTGCAGCCCGTACTGGCTCATGCCCTTCACGATCAGCGCGTTGTCGTGCGGCCAGACCGTGCCGTTGTGGTAGCTGAGCGGGTTGTACGCGCCCTGCCCCGCGGCCAGCGTGCGCACGCCGAAACCCGAGAACGAGCGCGTGTCGAGCAGCAGCTCCGCGGTCGCCAGCGCGCGCTCGGGCGACGCCACGTTGGACCACAACAGGTGGCCGAGGTTGGAGACCACGGTGTCGAAGGTCTCGTCGTTACCGTCGACCGCGTACGCGTAGCGGTTGCGGTCGGCGAGCCAGAAGCGCTCCTCGATCAGCTCACGCAGCGAGCGCGCGCGCGATGCATAACGCTCGGCGAGCTCGCGCTTGCCGAGTGCCGCGAGCAGGCCCGAGCCCTTGAGGTACGCGTCGGCGCAGTAGCCCTGGATCTCGCACAGCGCGATCGGCGGCACCGCGCGCCGGCCGTCCGGCATCACGACGGCGGCCTTGGAGTCCTTCCAGCCCTGGTTGTCGAGGCCTCCGGCGCTCTTGCGCGCGTAGCTCACCAACCCGGTACCGTTGGCGCTGCGCGTATCGATCCAGCCCAGCGCGGCCTCGATCGCGGGCGCGAGCTCCGTGAGCCACGCGTGATCCGCGGTCATGCGGAACACCGCGTCGGCGACCACCACGAACAGCGGCGTCGCGTCGATGGTGCCGTAGTACGGCGTGTGCGGCGTCTCCTTGGCGCGCGCCATCTCGCCGAAGCGCAGCTCGTGGAAGATCTTGCCGGGCTCCTCCTCCGTGACCGGGTCGTGGCGGGTGCCCTGGTACGAGGCGAGCACGCGCAGCGACTCCTTGCCGAGCGAGGGATCGAGCAGCATCGCGGCGTACGACGTGATCAGCGAGTCGCGCCCGAACGGCACGCAGAACCACGGGATGCCTGCCGCCACGATCTGGCCCCCCGCGAGATCGAGCCGCAGGCAGGCGAGATCGGCGACCGACCTGTCGAGCACCTGCTGGACCATGCCGTTGCTGCAGCGCACGTGCGTGCAGCGCTGGCGATAGCTGTCCGCGTGGTGCAGCAGCTGCTCGCTGCGGTTGGCGAAGCTCGTCTTCTGCGCCGTCGGCTTGACGCCTTCGCTGCGGTGGGAGAGCGCCACCTGAAGGCGTGCGCTCTGGCCGGGCTCCACGCGCAGCTTGTAGTGCGCCGCGTCGCTGCGCAGCTCGTCGGGCGGCGGCGTGAACGACAGCTCGCTCGCGTAGCGCCCACCGTCGCGGCCCTCGTACGCGAACGTGATGCCCGCCGGGTCGATCTCGGCCGCCAGCTGCTGGCCGCGCGCCTTGCGCTTGGCGCCGCGCACCTCGAAGATGTCCGCGAAGTCGACGGCGAACGCCAGCTCCAGCCGGATCGTCACCGGGCGATCGAGGTAGCTGGTGATCATCAGCTCCTCGCCGAAGTTGTCGTCGAGCAGCTGGCGGCGGCGAATGTGCACGTAGTTCTGTGGATCATCCAGGAACTCGCCGTCGTCGCCGCCCGCGATCATGAGGTCGATCTGGTTGAATGCGTCGTGGTTGCGATCGGACGACAGGTGCACGAGCTCGGCATCGGCCACGCGCAGCGTCCAGAACGACAGGAAGCGCGTGTCGCGCGAGAACAGCCCCAGCTCGCGCGCGCCGCGCGGGCTGATGTCGCCGTTCATGTTGGTGACCAAAAACAGCGTGCCGTGTGCGCGCACCAGCTGCTCGACGCCGGCCGCGGTGCTCAGCTCGAGCGGCGTGCCCTCGAAAGATGTCTCTTCGCTCATCCTGCAACCCTTCCGCTGGGATCGGGGGGCACGTGGCTGCGTCGTGCGACGCGCGCTTCGGCGTCTGCAAAGGAGAGGATGTGCGCGCCCCCCGACACGCCGAGCATGCTCTCGTAGAGACTAACGTAGTCGCGCGCCATGCGCATGGTCGTCCAGCGCTCGCG
>DASUME010000939.1:0-2811 GCA_036277895.1 Polyangiales bacterium | reverse complement strand
GGACGAATGTCTTCCGTTCGTCGGATCCGACCCGCTTCGACTGGGCGCCGATCACGGACATTCGCGCCCACGCTGCTGAGGTGATCTTCAGTTCTAAGACTGGCTTTTGGATCTCGTCCGCCGGCTGGACCAGCAACGTCGGCGAAGTCAACCGAGGTCTATCACTTGCAGAGTTGAGATGGGCTGAGGAGGAATAGTCCTTCCGGAGCACACGGCAGAGGCCGCTAACCAGCCTGATCGTGTCGATGTCGCCCACAAAGACAGGTCGGCAGTGCTTAGAACTAAGTGGAGTCAGTCCGCCACAGCTCTAACGGACGGTCAGTCGCCGCAGTGCAATCGCGTCTCCAGTACCGAACGGACACGTACACAGGGGTTCGATGCTCCTGGAACCCAAAGTTGGCCACCGCGTGATGAACTACGGCCGCACCCGAGGCTTCAGGAGTCTCCCCACGGCCGCGCTCCACTCTCGCACGCGGGAAATGGAGCAGCGCTCTGCGCCAACGACCAGCTCAACCCGGCGAGCACGCACGATCCGAAGACGAGCCCGTAGATCGCGGGATGCCGCGGCAAGAGCGCCACGACGCGCGTGGCGAGGTACACGAGCGGAAGGGTTGTGAAGGCGAACAGGTCCCAGTCTCGATAGATGCCGAGCCCCGAGCGCCACACCAGTTGGTGCACGAGGAAGCCGAGCAGAAAGAGCAGCGCGAAGTGAACGTCGCGCCCCTTGAACACCGCCAACACCTGCCTCGGCGAAGCCGCGATCGCCGCGAGGAAAACGAGCAGGCTTGGCGCCCCGACGCGAAGCAGCGCGAGTGCATGTTCATGCACGGGCCTGATCTGCCCGAGCTCCTCCCAAGAGTTGGCGAACGGGTTCGGACGGCGACTCTCGCCCACGAGAGGCTCGAGGTGGACCGGCCCAACACCTGGCGTGACGTAGTAGCGAAAGAGCAAATACACGCCGACGATGATCCCCAGACCGAGCGCCACGTTCGCAACGATGACGCGTGCCCGGCCGGTCCAACCTGCGCGCTCCGTGTTGGTGGCGAACGCCAGCAGCACGAGCGAGAACACCGCCCATACCGCGACGCCATGGAACATGGCCGCGAGCGCGAAGAGTGCCGTGACCGCGAGCGTGTGGCGTGGTGTGAGCGTGCCCGAGGACAGGCGCGGGATGGCGATCAAGAAGCCCACGGCGAGCAGTGCGAAGGCGCCCACGTAGTTCTCGACGTAGCCCATGAACATCAGCATCGCGGCGTGACTCAAGAGCAACAACGCAGCGAGACGCGGTGCGGCTACGCGGCGTACGAACGTCGCGACAGTTCCCACGTAGAGCATGCCAAACGCGATCGACACCACACGGTAGCCCAGCACGATCGCTGCGACCGGTGAACGCCCTTCGGTTAGGTACATCCGAGCGATGCGCAGCGGCAGCCACATACCCACGAGCTCTTCGACGAAGGTGTAGTAGCCGCCTGTGATCACGGCTCCTTGCGGGTCGCGCACCAGCGAAGGGCCGTCGCCGAGTGCGATGGTCGTGTCGCGCAGGACGTAGAACATCAGGCCCGCGGCGAAGCTCGTCACTAGCGTGCGGACCGCGGGGTGAAACCGATCGAGTGGCTCACCGAGCCGCCCGGCGCACAGCTCGACGACGACGAACAACCAGAGCGCGCCGGACAGCAGACGCTCGAATGGTACGTAGTGCGTATTCAGATAACCAAGCCATGGCGCCACGACCTCGCCCTCGACCTTCCACGTGCCCGCATACGCGAACGAGAAAGCGAGGAAGCCGGCGACCAATACACCTGCGGCGAGCACCACCGCACCACGATCCAGAGCACGAGCGCCCGCGTTGCTTGGGTCTGCTGTGGCACTCGACGGAGAACTCATTGGCCCGAGCCTAGACTAGGGCCATGGTCGGGACAACGCCTCCACCTACAGGCAAGCTGCGCAGACGGAGAGCGGGCGCTCGGACCACTCTGGTCGGAAGCTGGTGCAGACGTCGCGCGTGTTGTAGAGCCGCTGGATCTGACGGACCATCTCGGTATGTGGTCCCGCCAGGTACTCGTCGGGTGTGCCCTGCACGAAGAAACACAGGCCCGGACCCTCTAAAAACAGCGCATTGCCCAGCACGAAGTCGCCGTTGAAGTAGTGATCACGCGCGTGCGCGAAGAAGAAGTGCAGCGCGTTGTGCGTGAAGGTTCGCGGCCAGAACGGGTCGTAGTAGCCGCCGAAGCCTGCCTTGTGCTCGCGCATGGTCTTCTCGATGAAGTCATCGACCGCGGGCTCGTAGTTCGAGTAGAGCGCTTTGCTCGGGGCGAGGTGCAGCCAGCGTTCGCGCGCCATGGGCCAGTAGACGATGTAGCCCTGTACGGCTGCGAACATGGCCACTGCGGTGAAGGCCGACGCGCCCCACACGAAGCGCGCGTGTTCGAGGCTGAGCAGCCAGCGCGGACCGCGCTCGACTAGGTGTGTCACGAGCGTCGTCAGCGGACCTACGCAGGCGATGGCGAGCAGCACGCTCGTGTAGAGGCTGAACTTCTGGATGTAGTAGCGAGTTGGCGTGCCGTACGCGAAGTACACGGCCATCAGAAGTCCCGTCGCCATGCCGTTCATCGCCGCGTAGCGCCACAGGCGCTCGCTCGCGGCGGAAAATGCGATTCCGAGCTGCCGGAACATGGTTGGCGCGAGCAGCAACAGCAGCGACGTCAACACCATGCTGCCGACGATCCACGGCACCGGGTACGCGATGAAGTAGCCGGGCGCGAGCCGCAGCAGCCAGAGCTTGCGCAGCACGCGCGAGGCGGCGAAGAC
>DASUME010000938.1:0-11805 GCA_036277895.1 Polyangiales bacterium | reverse complement strand
CGCCACGATCACGAACGCGAGCGAGGTGAGGAACATGCCCGCGGTCATGCGGCGCAGCGGCGTCATCTCCAGCCCGAGCTTGCCGAGCCCCGGGTAGAGCAGCGCGCCGGTGAGCGGGACCAGCGCCATCACCAGCGCCGGGTTCGCGGCCTGGATCTGCTCCGGCAACAAGGTGAACGAGCTGCCGAACACCGTGAACTCGCGGTCCATCTCCTTGGCCTGCGCGATCCAGCTCGACGAGTTCTGGTCGAACAGCGCCCAGAACACGCTGACCATCGCGAAGATCGAGAGGATGCGCAGCACCGCGGGGGGACCTTCGGCGGCCTCCCGACCGAAGTGATGCGCCGCGGACCACCAGAACTTGGCGAGCCCCTCCACGGGCGGCGCCGTCTCGTTGTGCAGCCGCGCTCGCAGCGAATAGGAGAGCACGGACAGGAAGCCGTCGTCCGGCTGCGCGCGCTCGCGCACCTGGAACACCGCCAGCCCCGCGAACAAGAACAGTGCCGACACGCCGAGCCGCGCGATCGGCGGCAGCGCCGCGTACCACGGCATCAAGCCCGCCCCGAACATCGGCAGCGCGATCACCAGGAACAGCAGCGCGCCCGCGAGCGCGTCGGCCGCGCCGAGCTTGCCGCCCGGGGTGGGCGGGACATGCACGAACACGTTGCGCCCACCCCAGAATGCCAGCGTGGCGATCGCCATCAGCACGCCGGGCAGCGCGAACGCGTAGCTGAAGCCGTAGTGCGCCTTGATCCACGGGATCAGCAGGGTCGAGAACACCGCGCCGAAGTTCACGGTGAAGTAGAACAGCTGGTAGACGCGCTCGAGCTTGCCCCAGTTGCCGCGGCCGAACTGATCGCCCACGTGCGCCGAGACGCACGGCTTGATGCCGCCGGCGCCCATGCAGATCAAGATCAGGCCGAGCGCGAAGCCGTGGAAGTCCTGCTCGAACAGCGCGAGGCAGGCGTGGCCGGCGCAGTAGAGCAGCGACAGCCACAGGATGGTGGGGTACTTGCCCCACCAGCGATCCGCGATCAGCGCGCCCACCAGCGGTAACGCGTAGACGCCCGCGTTGAAGGTGTGCAGCAGCTCCGTGGCCTCGCGCTCCGCGAGTGCGCCCGTCACGCCCTCGCTCGCGAGCAAGTGCGTGAGGTAGACGAACAGGATCGCCTTCATGCCGTAGAAGCTGAAGCGCTCGCAGGCCTCGTTACCGATGATGAAGGGGACGCCCTTGGGCCAGCCGGTCTCCGCGTGATCCGGAGCGGTGCGGTATGCCATCCGGCAAGGTTAGCGCGGACGCGTAGGCAAGCCCTGGCCGCGGCGCCCCAACCTGCCCTGGGGGCGCGCCTGCTGGCGACGGCGGTCGTGGATCGAGAGCGAGCCGGCGCCGTGCTCGGGCGGCACCAGCTGGTGCGCCTTGCTGCCGATCAGGTCCACACGACCGCACTTGCGCAGCGCCTCGCGCGCGAGCGGATGTTGCTCCGGATCCCAGTACTGCAGCAGCGCCTTCTGCATGCGCTTTTCCTGCATCACCTTGGCCGTGTACACGGGCTCGCGCGAGAACGGATCCTTGCCCGTGTACCACATGCTGGTGGCCATCGACATCGGCGTGGGGATGAAGTCCTGCACCTGGCGCGGCCGCAGGCCCTTGCCCTTGAGATACAGCGCGAGGCTGACCATCGACTCCAGCGTCGAGCCCGGGTGCCCCGAGATGTAGTAGGGCACCAGGTGCTGGTCTTTGCCGGACTTCTCGCTCGCGCACGCGAACATGTCGGCGAACTTCTCGTAGCTCTCGACGCCGGGCTTCTTCATCTTGTCGAGCACGGCTTCGTCCACGTGCTCGGGCGCCACGCTCAGCTGCCCGCCGGTGTGGTGCTTGGCCAGCTCCTCGATGAATTCCGGGCTCTCGGCGGCGAGGTCGTAGCGCACGCCAGACGCGATGAAGGCCTTGCGCACGCCTGGCTCCTTGCGCACCTTCTGCAGCAGGTCGATCAGCGGCGCGTGGTCGGTGACCAGGTTCTCGCAGATGCCCGGGTGCACGCAGGAGAGCCGGCGGCAGGCCTTCTCGATCTTCTCCTCGCGACACTTCATCTGGTACATGTTCGCGGTCGGCCCACCGACGTCGCTGATCACGCCCTTGAAGCCGTCCATGCGCCGCAGCGCACGCACCTCCCGCAGCACGCTCTCGGACGAGCGCGACTGAATCACGCGCCCCTCGTGCTCGGTGATCGAGCAGAACGAGCAGCCGCCGAAGCAACCGCGCATGGTCACGATCGAGTGCTTCACCGTGTCGAAGGCGGGGATCTCTTCCTGGTACGTGGGATGCGCGCGGCGCTGGAACGGCAGGTCGTACAGCTCGTCCATCAGCCCGGTGTCGAGCGGCTCGGCGGGCGGGTTCAGGTAGATCGCCTCGACGCCGTGCGCCTGGATGATCGGGCGCCCGTTGCCGGGATTGGTCTCCAGCTGGAACGCGCGCGACATCTCGCTGAACGCGTCGCGCCCGGCCGTGCTGTCCGCGCTGACCTGCTCGTACGAGGGCAGCACGATCGGCTTTTGATCGCGAACGTACTTGGAAGCTTCGATGCCCTCCCACGTGCCTTTGCGCATCATGAAGCCGGTGCCGCGGAGGTCGCGCACGTCTTCGATCCGGTCGCCGCGCTTGAGCCGCTCGGCGAGCTCCCAGACCGGGCGCTCGCCCATGCCGAAGATCACCATGTCGGCCTTGGCGTCGAGCAGGATCGAGCGCCGCACCTGCTCGCTCCAGTAGTCGTAATGGGCGATCCGGCGCAGCGAGGCCTCGATGCCGCCGAGCACGATCGGCACGCCCGGGTACGCGCGCCGCGCCATGTTCGCGTACACGATGCTGGCGCGGTTGGGCCGGGCGCCGGTGCGTCCGCCGGGCGAGTACTGGTCCTCGGAGCGCACCTTCTTCTGCGCCGTCAGCTTGTTGAGCATGCTGTCGAGGTTGCCGGCGGTGATGCCCACGAACAGCTTCGGGGCACCCATCACGAGCCAGTCGTCGAGCGTGTCCCAGCGCGGCTGCGCGATCATGCCCACGCGGAAGCCGCGCGCCTCCAGGAACCGGCCGATCAGCGCGCCGCCGAAGGCCGGGTGGTCGACGTAGGCGTCGCCGTTGATGATCAGCACGTCGAGCTGGTCCCAGCCGCGCGCGTGCATCTCCTCGCGCGTGGTGGGCAGGAAGGCCGTCAGCTCGCGACGGGACTTTCCACCATCTTTTCGACGTATCTCGGTCAACATTGCAGCGGCGAAGAGTAGCAGCTTGCGGGCGGGCCGCCGGCTGACCACGCTCTCGCTCGTGAAAGCAGGAGAGATCGCGGAGCTTGCGGTGCAGTCGCTCACACTCGAGGGCGAGGGCGTGGGCGAGCTGGAGCAGCGCAGCGTGCACTGCCGTCGGGCCTTCCCCGGCGAGCAGGTGCAGGTCCGCATCGACGCCGTCTCGCGCCACCACCCGCGTGCGCACGCCACCTTACGAAGTGTGGTCGTGAGCCATCGCGGCCGCCGGAAGGCGCCCTGCCTGGACCACGAGAGCCGGCTCGGGCGCTGCACCGGCTGCGCGCTGATGGAGCTGGAGGAGCCGGCCCAGCGCGAGACGAAGCTGCTCATGCTGCGCGACCGCTTCGCGCTCCAGGTCGAGTCGATCGAGGCCGCCCCGCGCCAGCTCGGCTACCGCTTCTCCAGCAAGCGGGTCGCGCTGCGGGACGCCAAGAGCGGCGGGCCGTACCTGGGCAGCTTCACGCAGGGCAGCCACCGTCCGGCATCGATGGCGAACTGCCAGGTCGATCACCCGGCGCTGATGCGCGCCTTCACGGCCGTCGAGGCGAACCTGCGCGCGCTCGCGATCGCGCCCTACGACGAGCTGCTGCACACGGGCGACCTGCGCTACGTGTGGGCGAAGACGAACGGCGTGCAGGTGATCGTCACGCTGGTCACCGCCAGCGAGACCACACGCGTGCACGAGCTGGCGGCGAAGCTCCAGGTCGACGGCGTGCTCCACAGCGTGCAGTCGGCGCGCACGAACGCGCTGCGCGGCAACCCCGCCATGCTGCTGCGCGGCGACGCGGAGGTCACGGTCACGCTGCTCGATCAGGCCGTGGAGGTGGGTGCGCTCGGCTTCGTGCAACCCAACCCACCCGTCGCCGGCGAGGCCTACCGCATGCTGACCGATCACCCGGGCGGCGCGCTGGCGTTCGACCTGTACGCGGGGGCGGGCATCACCACGCGCATGCTGCGCACGAGGTTCGCGTCGGTGATCCCGTGCGAGTCGCAAGCGGAGAGCGCCGCCGCACTCGGCGTCGAGCCCTCCACCGTGGAGGTGTTCTTGGCCTCGCCAGGGCCCACCCCCGAGCTGGCAATCGCGAACCCGCCGCGCAAGGGCCTGGGCCCCGAGGTCTGTACACGCTTGCTGCAGCTCGGCGCACCGCGCCTGCACCTCATGAGCTGCGGCCCCGAGGGGCTCGCCCGCGACCTGGAGGCGCTCGGCTCGCGCTATCGCGTGGTCGCGTTGAGGGCGTTCGACACCTTGCCGCAGACGCCCCACGTCGAGCTCGTGGCCCAGCTCAGCCTTTGATCACTACGAAGGTAGGCCAGCTTCCCTCATGCTTCCCCGGCGTGGACAGTGGGCCTTGAAGCGGCTGCAAGGCAGCTTATACAATGCTTCAACAACGCTGCGCATCTGGGAGGTACGCCGTGAGTGCGACCGGTCGCTACCGCATCCACGCCGTCGCTGAGCTCACCGGCGTGCCGGAAGCCACGCTGCGCGCGTGGGAGCGGCGTTATGCGGTGCCGGTCCCGGTGCGCACCGCGTCGGGCTATCGGCTGTACAGCCCTCGGGACGTCGAGCAGGTCAAGCGCATGCGCGAGCTGTGCTCGTCCGGCGTCGCGCCGGTGGACGCCGCCAAGATGGTCGCCGAGCCGCAGAGCAGGCCCGCCCCGCGGCCCGTCTCGGAGCTCGATGACGACCCGTTCGAGGTCATGAGCCGGCGCATCGTCGACGCGACCCGGCGCATGGACCCGGGGCTGCTCGACTCCGAGGTGCGCCTGGCGATGACGCTCGGCGACGCCGCCTCGGTGGTGGAGCGCGCGTATTGCCCGGCGTTGGTCGAGATCGGCCGCGAGTGGGAGCGCGGGCACATCAGCGTCGGCCACGAGCACCTGGCCTCCGAGATCATGGCCACCGCCACGCGCGAGCTGCTCCGCCTGACGGGGCCCGCGAGGCCGCTCGGCGAGGTGATCCTCGCCTGCTTCGCCGAGGAAGAGCACGTGCTCCCGCTGTACGCGGCCGCGTTCCGCTTCGTCGAGTGGGGCTACCGCCCGCACGTGCTCGGCGCGCGTACGCCGCCGTCCGGCGTGGCGGCCGCGGTGCAGGAGATCGAGCCCACGTTGGTAGGCCTGTCGCTGACGATCGCCCCCGATCCACCCCGCACGCGCGCGCTGGTCGAGGCGTACGCGCAGATCATGGGCGATCGCCCCTGGACGGTGGGCGGTGCGGGCGCGACCGAGATCCGCACCGAGGTCGAGGCCCATGGCGGCACCGTGGTGGTCGGCACCCCGGACGAGCAGCGCGGTCAGCTCGGCCGTATGCTGAGCCAGGGCCTGCGGGCGAACCGAAGCTAGTTAAACCTTGGACAAACCATAAACATGGTGGCATGCCTCCCAAATACGGAGGAAGCCATCATGCAGAACCGACTTTGGTTGCGCGCAGTACTGGGCCTGGGCCTCGCCCTTGGCACCGCTTGTGGGGACGATGAAGACGGGGGCGACGATCGCACCCCGGCCGATACCGGCGTTCGCGACGCCGCCGCGCCTCTCGACAGCGCCTCGCCGCTGGACAGCGCCACACCGGACGCGGCGCGCGACGCCTCGCTGCCCAGCATCGTGGAGATCGCGCTCGCCGACAGTCGCTTCACGACGCTCGCGGCGGCGGTGCAGCGCGCAGGCCTGGTCACGACCCTGACCGGCCCGGGGCCGCTCACGGTCTTTGCGCCCACCAACGACGCGTTCGCGAAGCTGCCGGCCGGCACGCTCGACGCGCTGAGCGTCGACCAGCTGAAGGGCGTGCTGACCTACCACGCGGTGAATGGCCGCGCGGTCTCGAGCTCGCTGAAGTCGGGTCCGGTCGACACGCTCGCGGAGCTGTCCGCGTTCGTGACCGTCAGCGGAGGCAGCGTGAAGGTGAACGACGCGAACGTCACCACCGCCGACGTGCAGGCGAGCAACGGCGTGGTCCACGTGATCGACACCGTGCTCCTGCCGCCCAACCTGGTCGAGGCCGCGCAGTACGCGGGCAGCTTCACCACGCTGGTAAGCGCCGTCGGCACGGCCGGCCTGGCCGAGGCCTTGAGCGACGAGACCGCGAGCCTGACCGTGTTCGCGCCGACGGACGCCGCGTTCGCCGCGTTGCCCCCAGGTACCCTCGCAGGCCTCTCGACGACCGAGCTCGCTGACGTGCTGAAGTACCACGTGCTGCCGACCGAGGTGCTGTCGACGCAGCTCACGGCGGGTGCGGTCAACACGCTGCTGACCGGCAAGCAGGTCACGATCTCGCTGACCCCCAGCCCGAAGGTCAACGACGCGAACATCATCATCAAGGACGTGCGCACCACCAACGGCGTGATCCACGCCATCGACAAGGTGCTCACGGTCCCCTGATCAGGGCGGATCGAACGGCGGCTCGTGGGCGCGCTGACGGAAGTAGTCGAGCCCGCGCCACACCGCGGGCTTCTTCGCGATCCGCACCACCAGCGCATGCTTGCCGGGGAAGTCCATCACGGTGAGCGCGAGCAGGATCAGCAGGATGCCCTGCCCGGGCAGCGCCAGCAGCGCGATGCCGATCAACAGCAGCGCGAGGCCGAACAGGTTGAGCGCACACCAGCGCAGCCAGCCGAAGCGGCCCTCGTGCTTGTCGGGCTCGCGCGTGAAGTAGTCCTGCGGCGCGCGCTTGATCACCCAGGGCACGAGCAGCAGCGAGCCCACGAACATCGCGACCGACACCCCCGAGACCCAGTACAGGGCGGTGCGATGCGCGTGCGCGAACTGGAAGATCTGGTCGATCACATCGAGATCGACCCCTTCCGGAACTCACTGCGATCGAGGTGTACGTTCACCAGCACGGGCATGCCCGCCTTGGCGGCGGCCTTGGCTTCGCGCAGCGCGGCCGGCAGATCGGCCTGGCGCTCGACCAGGATGCCCTTGGCGCCGAAGCCCTCGGCCACCCTGTGGTAGTCGCTGCGCGCGAGCACGGTCCCGACATCGTCTTCCAGCAGCACGACCTGGTCACGCGCGATCTGCGTCCAGCCCGCGTCGTTGCCGACCACCGCGATCACCGGCAGCTGGTGGCGCACGAAGGTGTCGAACTCGCTGATCGTGAAGCCGACCGAGCCGTCGCCGTAGAGGATCCACACCTCGCTCTCGGGGCGCGCAATCTTGGCGCCCGCGGCGAAGCCCGCGCCCACGCCGAGCGTGCCGAACACGCCCGGATCGAGCCACGACAGCGGCGAGCGCGGCGCCACGATGTACGAGGCGGTGCCCACGAAGTCGCCGCCGTCGGCGATCAGCACGCTGTCGGCGTCGAGCACCTCCTCGATCGCGCGGCAGCAGAACAGCGGGTTCACGCGCTCGGCCGGCTCGTTGGCCTGGTCCGCGATCTTCAGCTCGCGGGCGTCGTCGCGCGAGCGCAGCACGGCCTTCTGCTCGCTCCACTTGCCGTCGAACTCGCCGGCCGTGGCGTCCGCCAGCGCCCACAAGAACGCGGACGGGTCCGCCTCGATGCCGAGCGTGGGGCGGCGGTTCTTCTTGCCCTCCTCGGCGCTGAGGTTGACGGTGACCAGCTTGGCGCCGCGCGCGATCTGCAGGCCGTAGTTGAGACGGAAGTCGTTGGGCACGCCCGCGAGCAGCACGAAGTCCGCCTTCTTGAGCGCCTCGCCGCGGCTGTGGCGATACCAGAGCGGGTGCTTTCGCCCGAGCAGGCCGCGCGCCATGCCCGAGAGGTAGACCGGCACGCCGAGGCTCTCGATCGCCTCCACCGTGCGCGTGATCTCCTGCACGCGCAGCGTGGTCTGCGAGCCCAACACCAGCACCGGGCGCTTGGCGCGGCGCAACAAGCTGCGCGCCTTCTCGACCTCTTCGCGCTCGGGCTGAGGCGGCGTGACGCGCAGCCGTCCCTCGGGCGCGTGCGAGCTGGAGCCGCCGAACACGCGCAAGAGGTGCACGCGCAGGTAGCTCTGGATCGCCATGTCCGGGATGCTCTTCACGTCGCTGGCGGCCTTGGCGCCGTACATCTCGCGCACCACGGTCTCGTCGTAGAGCAGATCGACCGGCAGCTCCAGGAACACCGGCCCCGGCACGCCCTCCTGCGCGATCCGGAACGCGCGCTCGAGCGTGGGCACCAGCTCCTTCACCCGCGACACGGTGGCCGCCCACTTCACGTGCGGCGTGACGAGCGTGAGCTGATCGATGTCTTGCAGCGCGCCGCGCCCCTTGAGCACGGTGGCGGTGGCCCCGCCGAGCACGATCAGCGGGCTGTGCGCGAGCTGAGCGTTCTTGATCGCGGTGATCGTGTTGGTGACGCCGGGACCTGCGGTCACGGCAGCGACGCCCGGCACGCCGGTGAGCCGCGCGGTGGCATCGGCCGCGAACACGGCGTTCTTCTCGTCGCGCACGTCGACCACGCGGATGCCGCGCTTCTTGGCGCCGACGAGGATGGGCGAGATGTGGCCGCCGCAGAGCGTGAACAGGGTGCGCACGCCCTGGCGATGCAGGACGTCCGCGATGCGATCGCCGCCATTCATGGATTGCCTCTCGGTTCGAGCACGTGCCGGCTGGGCACGAAGCACACGAAGTTGCCCTCGAACACGCGATCGAGACCGCGCGAGACGTGCACCTCGACCTGGTGCTTCTTACCGTCCGTGCTCGTCACGCGTGCGGTGGCGAGCAAGGACTCACCGACCACGACCGGCGCCAAGAAGCGCGTCTCCGCGCTGCCGAGCACGACGTTGGGCGCGTTGATCGCGAGCATCGCCGCGTAGTCTGCGAGCCCGAACAAGAAGCCGCCGTGCACGAGGCCACGCGCGTCTGCGCGCATCTCCTCGCTCGCCGTCAGCTCGACCTCGGCACTGCCTTCGCGCAGCGCGCGCGGGGTGCCACACAGGCGCGTCGAGATCGCCAGGTGAGTGGTGGGTTGCATCGTCGGCGCAGTCTACTCGCTCGCGTGCGCCAGTGCGCTCTGGATCATCTCGAGCACGTGCTGGTCGGCGAGCGTGTAGTAGACGTGCTTGCCCACGCGACGGCGCTTGAGCAGGCGCTCGCTGCGCAGCGTGCGCAGGCGCTGCGAGATCGTGCTCAAGCCCTCGCCGGTGGCCTCGGCCAGCTCGGTCACGCAGTACTCGCCGTGCGCCAGGCGCTCGAGCAGCGACAGCCGCGCGGTATCGCCGAGCGCGCGGAACAACGCCGCCGCGCGCTCCACCACGATCGCGGCCGCCTGCGGGCGCGGCACGCGGTTGGTGTGAGGCTCGTGCGCGCAGCCTTGCTCCGCGTCCAGCACGACCTCGCCCACGAGGCTCAGCCCCGCGCTCGCAGCGGCAACCCGATCCGGTTGCGCTCGTGCTTGGCCCACAGCGCCTCGCGCTCGGTGTTGGTGCTCTGCCAGTTGGCCAGCGTCTGCTCGTACTTCTCGTGGCGCGAAGCGGCGAGCTTGCGCAGCGCCTCCAGCGCGGTGCGATCGGCCGGGCCGGCGCTGGCGAGGGCCTGGTCGATCTCCTCGATCGCCTGACGCGCACGCGAGACCGCCTCGAAGGGCGTGTCGCGCGCAAACACCTGGGCCTGCGAAAGCATCCTGCGCACTCGATCGGTCAGCTCGCTCATCGCTCCTCTTCCTCCTACCCCGTGCGCCTGCTCGTACGTGTGGGCGCGCCCTTGTCAACCCGTCGAACCGTGCGAAATGATGGCAGGCTCGGCGCTGGCGGCAGCCCCGCGAGTATGCCAGAACCTGCGTTCGTCGCGGGCTCCCGAGCGAAAATGGCAATCTCTTGAAGGTTGTCCGTTGCGCACCAGGGGGGTCTGCCCTAGATTTGCCCGCCCTTAGCCGAGGCGGACTTTGCCTCCGCACGAGCTAATACAGGAGATTCCATGGCGACTCAGGCCAAGATTGCGACGAACGAGAAGCGTAAGAAGCTGACGATCAAGCTGGCTGCCAAGCGCGCCGAGCTGAAGAAGATCGTGTCCAGCGTCACCGCCAGCGACGCGGACAAGGCCGAGGCCGTCAACAAGCTCAACGCCCTCTCGCGCAACTCGAGCAAGATCCGCATCCGCAACCGCTGCGTGCTCACCGGCCGCCCGCGCGCCTACTACCGCAAGTTCGGTCTGTCGC
Organism: Polyangiales bacterium; assembly: GCA_036277895.1. Classification (GTDB taxonomy): domain Bacteria; phylum Myxococcota_A; class Polyangia; order Polyangiales; family DASUME01; genus DASUME01. The sequence continues at coordinate 1,421 of DASUME010000938.1, read as the reverse complement.
GCATCGCGATCCGTGAGAAGGGCCTGGCGGGCGAGATCCCCGGCCTCACCAAGTCCAGCTGGTAATCGGCTAGCGCATCACGCGCGCCAGCTCGGCGAAGTCTCGCTGAGCCAGGTCGCTGCGTAGCCCGCGCTCGAACAGCTCCTGGAAGGCGCGTAGCACTGCGTCGTTCAGCCCGTGCTCGCGGCAGATGGCGAGCGCGTGAAGCAGTGCGCCGTGGTGCGTCTCCAGGCTCGCGGGTGTCTCGGCACCCCAGCGGCGCTCGGCCACGCGCGCGATCAGATCGCCCGCGGCGCCCTCGACCATCGGCGTCAGCGCGTCGCTGAAGCTTCGATACACGTCGAGTGGGATCTGCTCGACCTCGCTCAGCAGCGCGCCCTGCAGCACGCCGAACAGCCGGCCCCACATGCCCGTCAGCAGCGCCGCGTCCAGCGCCGACGCCTGGCCCGCGTTCTCCCCCACGAAGTGCACGTCGCCGAGCGCCGCGAGCACCGGCCGCGCGCGCTCGAGGCTGGCGCGCGCGCCGCCGTACAGCAGCGTGCAGCCCGGCTGCCCGATGTACTCGGGCGTCGCCATGATCGCGCCGTCCAGGTAGGCGAGCTCCTGCGCGCGGGCCCAGGCATCCGCCTCGCGCGCCTGTGCGGGGCTGCCCGAGGTGAGCTGTACGAGCAGCTTTCCGCGCAGCGCCTCGACCACCTCGCGCGTGCGCAGCAGGCCGTCGCTGGCCGCGTAGTCGAGCACGTTCACCAGCACGACCTCGGCGCTCTGCGCGAGCTCCACGACGCTCTCGGCCACGCGCGCGCCCTCGATCGCCGTGGCCTTCGCCGGCGTGCGATTCCAGACCACGAGCGTGTGCCCCGCCCGCAGCTGCGCGCGCCCCAGCGCCGACCCCATTCTGCCCGTCCCCACCAACGCCACGCTCGTCATCTCCGGCTCCTTCGTTCGCGGCACGATCGCCGCACCGAACGTTCTGCCGCGAGAGGCGCCCTCGATCGCGCACGCACGGACGCCGCGCGAGCACGATCGGACGGAATGAAAACGGCGCCCTTGGAGTGAGGACGCCGTCTGCGTGGAGCCAGAGGTCGCTCAGAGGCCGAGCAACGGATCGTCGCTGCTCTCTTCGTCCGCGGCCTTGTCGACCTTCTTCGCCTTGCTCGGCTTGCTCGACGACGACTCGCTCTTGGCCGAGCGAGACTCGGACTTCTCAGCCTTGCTGGCGGCGGCGCGTGCCGCACGGCGCTCGTGGCGCTCCTGGCGCTTGCGCTCCTTCTCGTCCGAGGCGCTGCTGTCGCCCTTGTCCGACGAGGAAGAACGCTTGGCCTTGGCGGGGGTAGTGGCCGCGAGGGCCTGCTGGGCTGCGGCGGCTGCGGCGGCCGCCTCATCCGCACGCTTGAGGGCGGCTTCGTTGGCGGCCTTCTGCT
>DASUME010000937.1:0-9779 GCA_036277895.1 Polyangiales bacterium | reverse complement strand
GCCTTCGATGTCCGCGCTCGCACAGCCGACCACCGTCGCGTCGCGCGGATCGGGTGCGCACAACGAGACGCGGTGCATGCCGGCGCTGGTCACGCGCGCCTCGATGGCAGCGCCGTTGCCGAGCAAGCCGTCGCGCGAGCTGAGCCAGGTCAGCTCACTCAGCGCGCCGGTCTCCGGATCGCTGCAGGTGCCCTGCAGCGGGAAGAGCACGCCGTTCTGGTAGGTATCGCCTGGGATCGGCAGCGTGATGGTGCAGGTCGGCGGCGTGCCCGCACCCGAGTCGACGCCGGCGTCCACGGGCGGCGCCTCGGCGTCGGCATCCGGCACGGAGGCGTCGAGCGCGGCGTCCTCGATCAGCTGCGCGTCTTGCTGCGCGTCGACGCGCGCGTCGCGTGGTCCGGCATCGCGCACGGTCATGCCCGCATCTTCGGGCGGCACGCGCGGCACACACTTGCCCGCTTCGCAGACATCGCTCGGCCCGCAGGCCACGTTGAAGCAGGTGCGATCGAGGTGCACCGTCAGGTCCGTGTTGCCGCGGACCGGGAACGACGCGCTCGTGTCGACCTTGATCACGAGCTCGGTGCCGCGGTAACCGCGCACTGTGATCGGAAACGGACCCAGCGGCCCCGACTCGTGCACCAGCGTGAGCGTGCGCGGCAGCCCGTGCTCGAGCAGGTCCGCGACCGGATCGTTCTCCGTCTCCTGACCGGCCACGCGCACCGTGACCAGATCGAGCTCGGTCGGCACGCGCAGGTCCGAGGTGATGGTCAGCGTCAGCGTGGTCTGCTCTTCGGACTCGCTCGGACAGGCGAGCAGCACGAAGGCACAGAGGGCGAGCAGCAGCCGCTTCATTGCGGCACCCGCACGCCGACCCGACCGGGCGAGAACGCATCCCCGGAGGACGCGCCGCCGCCCTGATCTCGGTTGGCGAGCATCACGCCCGCGACCACCCCCGCAGCCACGGCGGCAGCGGCCACGCTCACGCCCCAGATCACGCGGCGCTTGCGCGTGCTCATGCCGTCGTCGTGCGACGGGTCGCCGAAGCCCACCAGCGTGAGCTCCAGCGGCGCGGGCCTCTGCGCGACCACCGGCGGCGGAACCTTGCCTGCCAGCACCAGCTCGCGCGTCTCACCTTCGGCCAGCTCCAGCTGGGCGTCATCGAGCACGCGCTCGCCTTCGCGCAGGCTCACGTAGTGCAGCTTGGGATCGACCCGGATCGGCACACCGATCTGCTCGCGAGGCAGCTCGTGCTCGTCGAGCAACAGCTGCCAGGCCACGCCCTCCGCGTCGACGCGCAGGGTCAGGCTCGCGAGCCGCTTCCGGAGCAGCGCGCGGTCGCGCGTCACGCGCTGCATCAGCTCGGCCGAGGTGCGCTTGTCCTGCTCAAGCGCCTCGAGCAACGCGACGGCCTCCGTGAGCTTGCCGAGCTCGCCGAGCGCAGAGCTCAGGTTGAAGCGGATCACGGGCGAGTCGCGCAGCGCGAGCGCCTGCTGGAACAACTCCGCCGCCTGCAGCCAGTGCGTCGCGTCCGCTTCTTCGAGACCGCGCTCGAACAGCGTGCGCGCCTGCTTCGCGTCGTCTGCTCGTGCGGGCGCGCCGATCCACAACGTCACACCGAGCAGACTGCAGACCAGACAGCGCACGAGAACGGACATGGAAGGGAGATCCTCGCTGCGGCCGGGCCGCAATCAGAAGTCGAGCGAGCGCAGGAGCTTGCCGCCCTCGGGGGCGCTCTCGGCTGCAGGTTTGGGTTCGGGTGGCGCAGCTCTGGGCGCGGGTGGCGCGGGCTGCGCGGTGGGCTCCGGCCTCGCCGCGTGGGCGCGGCGCCTGGGAGCTTCGGGAACGGCGGGCGCCGCGAGCTCCTGATCGGGCGCGTTGTCGGGCGGAAGCTCGCCGTGGGGCAGCTCTCCGTCCTGCAGCGCGGGCTCCTGCAACGGCCTCAGCTCCATCACCACCGGCGGCGCCTTGCTCGCGGCCTGCACGCGCGGAGGCGAGTGCACCGACACCGAGCGCAGCGCGATCGCGGTACCGATCGCCAGCCCACACACCACGGCCGCGGCGCTCCAGAACTTCCACGACGGCGCCTTGCGCAGCCCCGCCGGGGCGATCGAGAGCGGCGCCTGCGAGGGTTGCGCGACGGCGCGCAGCTGGATCGGCGGCAGCTCGTACGGGTGCGAGCCCTCGCGTCCCCACTTCTTCGAGGGCGGTGGCGGAGGCACGGCCGGCGGCAGATCGAAGTCCGGCATGCGCAGCGGCGGCAGGCGCACCGAGGGCTGCGTCTCGCGCTGCACGCGCGTGCTCGCCTCGGGCAGCAGCGACAGCGTCTGCGCGAGTGCGCTGCGCATCTCCAGTGCCGAGCCGTAGCGCTGCTCCCGATCCGGATCGAGCGCGCGCGTCACCACGGCGCACAGCTCGGGGCCGATGTCCGGCCGCAGCTCCTCGAGCAGCGTCATCGAGCGCGACTCGATCTGCTCGACCAGCTCGGCGAAGTTGGAGTTGCTCGCGTAAGGGCAGTGACCCGCGAGCCACTCGTAGAAGACCACGCCGAGGCTGTACAGGTCGGCGCGCGCGTCGAGCGAGCTCAGGTTTCGCAGCTGCTCGGGAGACATGTACGCCGGCGTGCCGAGCGTGGCGCCGAACGCGGTCAGGCGTCCCTTGCCGGGTGCGCGCAGGGACGGGCGCTTGGGCGTGCGCTCTCGGCCCGGGTCTGCAGACTTGGAGATCCCGAAGTCGAGCAGCTTCGGGAAGCTGCCCTCCACGTCCGGGATCACGAAGATGTTCTCGGGCTTCAGGTCGCGGTGCACGATGCCGCGCTCGTGTACCGCGGACAGGCCACTCAGGCAGTCCATCATGAAGCGCACCGCGTCGCGCGCGGACCAGGCCGGGCCATCCGTCAGCAGCTCGGACAGCGGCCGTCCCTGCAGCAGCTCCTGCACCATGTACGACGCGCCCGTGTCGGTGACCCCGAAGTCGAACACGTCGACCACGAAGCGATGCTTCACGAGCGCCGCCGCGCGCGCCTCGGCCGCAAAGCGCGCGGCCGCGGTATTGGCGTCCTCGAACGACTGGCGCAAGAACTTGATGGCGACCTCGCGGCCGAGCACCTCGTGCACAGCCGCCCAGACCGAACCCATCGAGCCTTCGCCGAGTGCTCGACTCAGCCGGTACTTGCCACCGACGATCGTCCCGACGTCCAAGACGTTATTCTCCCCTGCGCGTTCCATCCTATCGTGGGCACCCCAGGTGGGTGCAACGGCGCCGGATGAGCGAAGCGCACGCAGAGTCCGCGCGGTATGGCGAGGCACACACGTGCGCAACCAGCTACCTTCGAGGTGCGATGGTCACGCCCGATCCCAACCGCGTCCATGTGTTCAAGACCGCAAGAGCGTTCGAAGCCTGGATGCGCAAGCACCATGACAAGGAGCCGGAGGTCTTCTTGCGCGTCTACAAGACCAAGTCCGGCGTCCCGAGCATCACGATCGGAGACGCGCTCGACGTGGTGTTGTGCTGGGGATTGATCGACGGTCTACGCAAGTCCTTCGACGAGCACTCGTACCTGCAGCGCTACACACCGCGCCGCAAGCAGAGCCCGTGGTCGCAGATCAATCGCGACCACGTGGCGCGCCTGATCACGGCCGAGCGCATGACCGAGCACGGGCTGCGCGAGATCGAGCGCGCCAAGGCCGACGGGCGCTGGGATCGGGCCTACGCGCCCGGTCGCGACACGGAGGTGCCCGCGGATCTCGTGCAGGCCATCAAGGCGAACGCCCGGGCACTGGCGACGTTCAAGACGCTCAACCGCCAGAACCAGTTCGGGCTCGCGTTCCGGCTCGGCCAGCTGAAGACCGAGGCCGGCCGCACCAAGAAGATCGCGGCCTTCGTGGAGATGCTCGCGCAGGGCAAGCTGCTCCACCCGCAACGAACTCACTCGCCCGCGGGCGAGGGCACGAGCGAGGCGCGGGGCTTGCGGCGCGTGAAGCGGTCGAGAGCCAAGTAGATCACGGGTGTCGTGTAGAGCGTCAGCAGCTGCGACACGATCAGGCCGCCCACGATGGCGATGCCGAGCGGGCGCCGTAGCTCGGCACCCATGCCGTTGCCGAGCGCGAGCGGCAGACCTCCGAGCAGCGCCGCCATCGTGGTCATCATGATCGGGCGAAAGCGCAGCACGGAGGCCTGAAAGATCGCCTCTGCTGGCGGCAGGTCGTGCAGGCGCTCGGTCTCCAGCGCGAAGTCGATCATCATGATCGCGTTCTTCTTCACGATGCCGATCAGCAGGATGATCCCGATCAGCGCGATGATGCTCAGCTCCACCTTGGTCAGCGCCAGCGCCAGCAGCGCCCCCACGCCTGCAGACGGTAAGGTGGACAAGATCGTGATCGGGTGGATCAAGCTCTCGTAGAGCACACCCAGCACGATGTAGACGGTCAGCAGCGCGGCCAGGATCAGCAGCGGCTCGCTCGCGAGCGAAGCGCGAAAGGCCTGCGCGGTGCCGGCGAAGTCCGCCTTGATGGTGGCGGGGATGCCGAGCTCACGCTCGGCGCGGTGGATCGCGTCCACCGCCTGCCCGAGCGCCACGCCGTCCGCCAGGTTGAACGACAGCGTCACGCACGGGAACTGGCCCTGGTGGTTCACCGACAGCGGCGTGGCCGCGGTGCGCACGCGCGCGATCGCACGCAGCGGCACCTGCTCGCCGGTGGGGGTCCGCACGTAGATGTGGTTGAGCGCGTCCGGGTTGGCCGCGTAGCTCGGGTTCACCTCCAGCACGACGCGGTACTGGTTGCGCTCCGTGAACAGCGTCGCGATCTGACGCTGCCCGAACGCGTCGTACAGCGTCTCGTCCACCATCTGCGGCGTGATGCCCAGCCGGCCCGCGGTGTCGCGATCGATCTCGACCTCGAGCGACAAGCCGCTCGTCTGCTGGTCGGTGTTGACGTCCTTCAGCTCGGGCAGCTTGCGGAAGCTCTCTAGCAGCCTGGGCGACCAGGTGCGCAGCTCCGTCAGGTCTGCGTCCTGCAGCGTGTACTGGTACTGCGTGCGCGCCGCGCGGCCGCCGATGCGTACGTCCTGCGCCGACTGCAGGAACAGGTTGACGCCCATCACCTTCGCGAGCTGCGGGCGCAGCCGTGTCAGCACGTCGTCCGCGCTCGCGTGGCGCACGCCGAGCGGCTTGAGCGCCACGAACATGGTGCCGGTGTTGGTCGCGCCCGAGCCGCCGCCCATGCCGCCGATGAACGACACCGCGTGGTCCACGTCCGGGTCCTTGCGCACGACGGCGTTGAGCGCCTCCTGGCGCTTGACCATGGTCGCGAACGAGGTGTCCTGCGGCGCCTCGGAGAAGCCCACCAGCACGCCGGTGTCCTGCTGCGGGAACAGGCCCTTCGGCACCACCGAGTACAGGTAGACGGCGACGCCCATCGTCGCGACCGTGACGAACAGCGCCAGGGCCTCGTGGTTGAGCACGGCGCGCAGGCTGCGCTCGTAGCCGTTGCGCAGGCCGTCGAGCAGGCGTTCGGTGAAGAGGTAGAGCTTGCCATGCGCGTGGTTGCGCTCGTCGCGCAGCAAGACCGCGCACATCATCGGCGTCAGCGTCAGGGAGACCACCGCCGACAGCGCGATCGCGACGCTGAGCGTCACCGCGAACTCGCGGAACAGCCTTCCCACCACGCCGCCCATCAGCAAGATCGGGATGAACACGGCGAGCAGCGACACCGTGATCGACACGATCGTGAAGCCGATCTCCTTGGCACCACGCAGCGCCGCCTCGCGTGGGCTGAGGCCTTGCTCCAGGTAGCGCACCACGTTCTCGGTCACCACGATCGCATCGTCCACCACGAAGCCGGTCGCGATCGTCAGCGCCATCAAGGTCAGGTTGTTGAGGCTGTAGCCGAAGGCGTACATGCCGGCGAAGGTGCCGATCAGCGACAGCGGCACGGCCGCGCTCGGGATCAGCGTCGCGCGCACGCTGCGCAGGAACACGAACACCACCGCCACCACCAGCGCCACGCTGAGCAACAACGTGAGCTGCACGTCGTCGACAGACGCGCGGATCGTCTGTGCGCGATCGACCGCCAGCTGCAGCTTGATCGAGGGCGAGATGCTCGACTGCAGCGTCGGGAGCAGGCGCTTGATCTCGTCGATCACGGCGATGATGTTCGCGCCCGGCTCGCGGCGCACGATCAGCAGCACGGCGCGCTCGCCGTCGATCCAGGCGGCGGCCTTGTTGTTCTCCACGCCGCGAAAGACGGTGCCGAGGTCGCCCAGCCGGATCGCCGCGCTGCCCCGGTAGGCGACGATCAGCGACGGGTAGTCTTCGGGCGACAGCAGCTGGTCGTTGGCGCCGATCGCATAGCGCTGCGTCGCGCCGCTGAACGCGCCCTTGGGCGAGTTGGAGGTCGCCCCGGCCACGGCGTTGCGCACGTCCTCGAGGCTCAGGCCCAGCCCGGCCAGGCGCTCTGGATCGACCTGGATCCGGATCGCGGGCTGCTGGCCGCCGCCGACCTGCACCTGCCCCACGCCGCCCACCTGCGCGATGCGCTGCGCGAGCACGGTGTTCGCCGCGTCGTACAGGTCACCCAGCCCGAGCGTGGGTGAGGTCAGCGACAGCACCATGATCGGCTGGTCTGCCGGGTTCACCTTGCGGTAGTTGGGGCGCGTGGGCAGGTTCGCGGGCAGGTCGCCGGTGGCGGCGTTGATCGCGGCCTGCACGTCGCGCGCGGCGGACTCGACGTCGCGCGCGAGGTCGAACTGCAGCGTGATCTGCGCGCTGCCGAGCGAGCTGCTGGAGGTGATCTCGGTGATGCCTGCGATGCGTCCAAAGCGGCGCTCCAGCGGCGTCGCTACCGCGGCTGCCATCGTCTCCGGGCTGCCCCCAGGCAGCGAGGCGCCGATCGACACGGTGGGAAAGTCGATCCGCGGCAGCGGCGCGACCGGCAGCTGCGTGTACGCGGCCACGCCCGTCAGGCACAGCGCCACCGCGAGCAGCGTGGTCGCGACGGGCCGCTTGATGAACGGCGCCGAGATGCTCATTCCGCGACCACGGGCTGCGGCGCCGGACGGAACCACGCCGAGAGCCGCGTCATGTACAGGTAGATCACCGGCGTCGTGTACAGCGTCAGCAGCTGCGAGATCAGCAAGCCGCCGACGATCGAGATGCCGAGCGGACGCCGCAGCTCGGAGCCCGTGCCGGTGCCGAGCGCCAGCGGCAAGCCACCGAGCAGCGCCGCCATCGTGGTCATCATGATCGGTCGGAAGCGCAGCACGCACGCCTCGCGGATGGCCGCGAACGGCTCCATGCCGTGATCGCGCTCGGCCTCCAGCGCGAAGTCGATCATCATGATCGCGTTCTTCTTCACGATCCCGATCAGCAGGATCACGCCGATCAGCGAGATCACGTCGAACTCCGCGCCGCACAAGATCAGCGCCAGCAGCGCACCCACGCCTGCAGACGGTAAGGTCGACAGGATCGTGATCGGGTGGATGTAGCTCTCGTACAGCACGCCGAGCACGATGTAGACCGCGATCAGCGCGGCCGCGATCAACACCGGCTCACTCGCCAGCGACTCGCGGAACGCCTGCGCGGCACCCGCGAAGCTCGCGCGTACGGTCGGCGGCAGGCCCACCTCGTCGGCCACTTCCTCGATCGCCTGCGTGGCGTGCCCGAGCGAGACGCCCTCCGCGACGTTGAACGAGAGCGTGACCGCGGGGAACTGGCCCTGGTGGTTGATCGCGAGCGCGGTGTGGCCGTGCTCGAAGCGCGCCAGCGCGCGCAGCGGCACCTGGTCGCCGGTCGACGCGCGCACGTAGAGCGAGGACAGCGTCTCGGGGTTCTCCTGGTAGCCCTCGCTGACCTCCAGGATCACGCGGTACTGGTTGAGCTGGGTAAAGATGGTGGACACGATGCGCTGGCCGAACGCGTCGTAGAGCGTGTCGTCGATCGCCTGCGTCGGCACACCGAGCCGCGCGGCGGAGTCGCGATCGATCACGACCTTGGTCTGCAGACCGTCCGCCTGCAGGTCGCTCGCCACGTCCTTCAGCTCGTGCCGCTTGCGCAGCGCGTCCAGCATCAGCGGCGCGAACGTGCGCAGCTCCTCGGCATCCGCGTCCTCGATCGTGTACTGGAACTGCGTCTGCGAGCTGCGGCTGTCGATCTGCAGGTCTTGCACGGGCTGCAGGTAGAGCCGGATGCCCTCGACCGTGGAGGCGGTATCCGCGAGCCGCTTGAGCACGGCCTGCATGTCCTCGCTGCGCTCGGAGCGCGGCTTGAGCGCAATGTTGAGCCGGCCCTGGCTGGTGCTCGCGTTGGTGCCGTCGGCGCCGATGAACGACGCGATCTCCGCCACGGCAGGGTCCTGCTGCAGCGCGTCCGCCAGCGAGCGCTGGAGCGTCATCATGCGCGAGAACGACACGTCCGCCGGTGCCTCCGTCACGCCGAGCACGAAGCCGGTGTCCTGCGAGGGGAAGAAGCCCTTCGGGATGATCACGGCCAGCCACACCGTGGCCGCCAGCGTGAGCAAGAGCGAGAGCAGGGTGGTGCGCTGGTGCGCGAGCACCCAGTCGAGCGTGCGCTCGTACGCCCTCAGCGTGCGGTCGAAGCCGCGCTCGAACGCGCGCGCCAGCGGGCCCTCCTTCTTGTCGTGCTCGGACTGCAAGAGGTGCGCGCACATCATCGCGGTCAGACTCAAAGACAGCAGCGCGGACGCCGCGACTGCGATGCTGAGCGTGACCGCGAACTCGCGGAACAGCTTGCCGATGATGCCGCCCATGAACAGCAGCGGGATCAAGACCGCCACCAGCGACACCGTCAACGACACGATCGTGAACCCGATCTGCTTGGCGCCCTTGAGCGCGGCGTCGAACGGCTTCTCGCCCTGCTCGATGTAGCGCGCGATGTTCTCGATCATCACGATCGCGTCGTCGACCACGAAGCCGGTCGAGATCGTCAGCGCCATCAGCGTCAGGTTGTTGAGGCTGTAGTCGCACAGGTACATCACGCCGAACGTCGCCACCAGCGACAGCGGCACCGCGATGCCCGGGATGATGGTGGCGCGGAAGCTGCGCAGGAAGACGTAGATCACGCCCACCACCAGCACGATCGTCAGCACCAGCGTGAACTGCACGTCCTCGACGGACGCGCGCACGGTCTCGGTGCGGTCCGAGAGCAGGCGCACGTGGATCGCCTCGGGCATGCTCGCCGCGAGCTGCGGCAACAGCGCCTTCACGTGGTCCGCGGTCTCGATCACGTTCGCGCCCGGCTGGCGCTGCACGTTGAGCAGGATCGCGCGCTGTCCGCCGGCCCAGCCCGCGAGCTGCGCGTTCTCGACGTCGTCGATCACCCTGGCCACGTCGCGCAGCCGGATCGCCGCGCCGCCCCGGTATGCGAGCAAGATCGGCTCGAACGCCGAGGCCTCGGTCAGCTGATCGTTGGTGGCGATGGTGTAGTTCTGGTGCGGCCCGTCGAGGTTGCCCTTGGGCTGGTTCACGTTCGCGGCCACCAGCGCCGTGCGCAGGTCCTCGAGCGAGAGCCCGGTGCCCGCGAGGGCCACCGGATCGACCTGAACGCGCACGGCAGGCTTCTGCCCGCCGTTGATGCTCACCAACCCCACGCCCGGCACCTGCGAGATCTTCTGCGCCAGGATGGAGTCGGCGTAGTCGTCGACCTCGCGCAGCGCGAGCACGTCCGAGCTCACCGCCAGCGTCAGGATGGGCGCATCGGCCGGGTTGCTCTTCGCGTACACCGGCGGTGCGGGCAGGGTGCGCGGCAACAGCGACGAGGCCGCGTT
>DASUME010000936.1:0-10819 GCA_036277895.1 Polyangiales bacterium | reverse complement strand
AGGGTGCACGGCATCGTGCACGGCGCGAGCGCCAGCGGCTCCACCATCTTCATCGAGCCGCGGGCGCTCGTGCAGCAGGGCAACCGGCTCAAGATCGCCGAGGCCGAGCAGGAGCGCGAAGAGGCGCGCATCCTCGGCGTGCTCTCCAGCGAGGTGCGCGACGAGGCCGCCAGCGTGCGCGCGGCGTTCGAGGCGCTGCTGCACGCGGATCTGCGCGCGGCCTGCGCCAAGCTCACCGCGCAGCTGAAGCTGACCAAGCCCAACCTGCTACGCGAGCCGCGCATCAGCTTGAAGGAAGCCAAGCACCCGGTGCTGCTGCTCGACGGCATTCACGTGGTCGCCAACGACGTCGACGCCGAGGGCGGCCGCGCGCTGGTGATCTCGGGGCCGAACGCGGGCGGCAAGACGGTCGCGCTCAAGCTGCTCGGCCTCAGTGCGCTGATGGTGCGCGCGGGGCTGTGGCTGCCGGCTGCCGAGAACTCGTCGTGCGGCTTCTTCAGCGCCGTGTTGAGCGACATCGGCGACGAGCAGAGCCTGGAGAAGAGCCTGAGCACGTTCTCGGCGCACATCGATCACATGCGCCAGATCCTGGAGATCGCCGAGCGCGGCACGCTGGTGCTGCTCGACGAGCTGGCCGGCAGCACGGATCCCGAAGAGGGCGCGGCGCTCGCGTGTGCGATCGTCGAGCGGCTGTGTGAGCTCGGCGCGGCGGTCGCGGTCACCACCCACTACGAGCCGCTCAAGGCGCGCGCTCTGTCGGACACGCGGCTGCGCAACGCCTCGGTCGGCTTCGACGTGGCGAGCATGTCGCCCACGTTCAAGCTGCGCCTGGATCTGCCCGGCGCGTCCAGCGCGCTCGCGGTGGCGGAGCGGTTCGGGCTCTCGCCCGGCGTGATCGCGCGCGCCAAGGCGATCGTGCCCGAGCAGAGCCAGCACTTCGATCAGCTGGTCAAGCAGCTGGAGTCGCGGCTGACGGGGATCGAGCAGCGCGAGCAGGAGACCGTGCTCGAGCTGGCCAAGGCACAAGCCGCGCGCCGTGAGGCGGAGGAGGCGCTGGAGAAACAGAGCGCGCGCGACAAGCGGGCGCTCGGCGGCGAGGCGCAGAAGCTGTTCGAGGAGCTGCGCAGCGCGCGCGGCGATCTCGACCGCGCCAAGAAGCTGCTGCGCAAGCAGAAGCTGGAGCAGGACGATCTGCGCGAGGTGCAGAGCCGCATCGACGAGGCCGCCGCCAAGACCGCAGGGCTCGACAAGAGCGAGGCCGAGGTCGAGCGCGCGGAGGTCGCGATCGAGCGGCTGGCCGTGGGCCGCAAGGTCTACGTGCCGCGGCTGCGCGCGGAGGTCGAGATCGTCGAGGCGCCGAGCAAGGGCAAGCTGCGCGTGGCCGCGGGCGCGATGCGGCTGTGGGTCGACGTGACGGAGGTGCGCGAGGGTGCGCCGAGGGAAGAGGAGCGCCCGGTCGCCAAGCTCGGCCGAGGGCCCGCGCGGCCCGCGCTGCGCAGCAGCGACAACACGATCGTGCTCCGCGGCATGCGCGTGGACGACGCGCTGACGTTGCTCGAGGCGTCGCTCGATCGCCTGTACGGACGCGACGAGACCGTGGCGTTCATCGATCACGGCGTGGGCAGCGGCGCGCTGCGCGATGCGGTGCGCAGCTTCCTGGAGCGACCGTCGCCGTACGTCGCCAGCGCGCGCCCTGGCACCGCGGAAGAAGGCGGCGAGCGCCTCACCGTGGTCACGCTGCGCTGAGGGCGCTTCGCGCGCCGCCGGCAGTGCGATAGCATCCGTGCATGAGGGCTAGAGTCGCGCTGGCGGCACTCCTGCTTGCCGGGTGTCACGTCGAGGATACGCCCGCGCTGGAGGACTCGATCGCGCAGCTCAGGCCGATGCCCGAGTGCGACCCGGCAGTCGAGGTCGTCGATGCGGAGCGGCTCGCGCTGCGCCCACATCGTGCTGTCGCCTCGCTGTCCGCCACGTGCTCGCCCGGCTCGCCGCGCGTCTGCAAGCAGATGTTGTTGAAGCGCGCCTGCGAGCTGAAGGCGGACGCGCTGATGTTCGACAAGCACGCCGGCTCCGGTGGCCAGTGGCAGGACCCCGGCTACACCCTCAAGCCGATGAGCGCGCACGCGTTCCGCTGGACTGACTGAGCGCGCTACTCGAAGCGCTCGTACGCCTCGCCCGCGGCTGGCTTCGCGGCGGGCTCCGTCTCCGGCTTGACCTCCGGCGGCCTTGCGCCCTCGTGCGCGCGTGCGCGCCGCGCGCGCGAACGCCGGCCTCCACGGGGCTCCTCGCGCGGGGCCTCGGGTTCGACGGCTACGGGTCTCGGCTCCGGCTCGGGTTCGCTCGCCGGCGCCAGCTCCGGCGCGGGCGGCGGCGCGACGGGCTCCGCCAGCTGCGTGCTCTTCACGTCGGCAGGCGTGTGGAGCTTCGCGTACGCGCGCACCCCGAAGTAGCCGGCGCCGAACAACACGCCAGCCAGCGCAGCGTACGGCAGCCAGCGGCTGCGGCGCCGCTTCCAGGCCCCCGTGAAGACCGCACGCTGCGCGCGCACGACCTCGTCCGCGCACGCCTCCAGCGCCTGTACGAACTCGCCCGCCTCCTGGTAGCGGCTGGCCGGATCCTTGGCCATCGCCTTCATCACCACGTCGTCCAGGCGCTGCGGGATCGGGCGGTCGGGGCGCAGCTTGATCGGCGGCTCGGGCCGCTGCTGGATGTGCTTGGCCATCACCACCACCGCGTCATCCTCGACGAACGGTGCGCGGCCGGTGAGCATCTGGTAGAGCAGGGCGCCCACGCTGTACAGATCGCTGCGCCCGTCGAGCGCGCCGCCCTGCGCCTGCTCGGGCGACATATAGCGCGGCGTGCCGAACACCGTGCCCGCCTGCGTCTCGAACTGATCGACGCGGCGGTCGGGCGCCACGATCTTCGCGATCCCGAAGTCGAGCACCTTGATCACCGGCTCGGGGTGGCCCTCGGCGCGCACCAGGAACACGTTGTCCGGCTTCAGATCGCGGTGCACGAGCGCCTTGCGGTGCGCCTCGCCGAGCGAGCGCAGGATCTGCTGCGTCATGCGCACGGCATCGATCACGTCCAGCGGCGCACGGTCCATGCGCGTGGTCAGCAGCTCACCGACCAGCAGCTCCATCACCAGGTAGAGCAGGCCGTCGTCGGTCTGGCCGAAGTCGTAGACGCGCACCGTGTTGGCGTGCGTCAGCAAGCTCATTGCGTGCGCCTCGCGATGGAAGCGTGCCACCGTGTCCGGGTCCACGTTGAGCTCGCGCTTGAGGATCTTCACCGCCACCTGGCGGTTGAGGCCGCTCTGCGTGGCGCGGTAGATGGTGCCCATCCCCCCCTGGCCCACGCGCTCCAGCAGCTGGTACTTGTCGCCGATCAGCTTGTTGCGCAGCGGGTCGCGCTCGTCCGCCACGAAGCGCTCGTAGTCGACCAGCTTCTCGCCGTCCCGGTAGCAGGTGGGGGCCGAGCTGGAGGAAAACGTGGTGCGGCACTTGGGGCAGATCAGCATTCTGCTTCGGGCGTGAGTATCAACGCCCAATCCGGTCGAGGCAATGTGGCGCGCCGTACTGGTCATATGTCGCACCGCATCTCGTAGCGATCTCCGAATGCGAACGGCCGGCACGGGATGGGCTTGCCGTCTTCACGTGGGCCGCATTGCGAATCGTTGCAGCAACTCGGGCTGCAGCGGCCCCGCTGGCTGGCGGTCGCCTCCACGCAACCGCCCTCCAGGCAGTCCGCGCCGGTGGAGCACGCGGCGCCGTAGACACCGCGGCCCGTCTCGCTTGCACGCCGGACCACACACACCGCCGCGTAGTCGGTGGGCCCGCTCTCGAGCGTCACGTCGACGTAGCGGCAATATGCGCCGAGGCCGCCCACGCTCTCCTTCAGATCGCGGCAATCGAGCGAGCTGCCACAAGGGTTCGAGCACACGCTGCCGAAGAACTGCCCCGGCACGCACACGCGCGTCGCGCACTGGGCGAAGGTCGCGCACTGACTGCCCACGCCCGCGGCAGGCGTGCCGAGCAGGCAGTTGGGCGTGACCACGCCGCTGCGCATGAGGTACTGCGGCGGGCCGAACGACTGCGCGCGGTCGAGCCCGCACGTGAAGAAGGCCGGGCAGGACTCGTTCGTAGTGCACTCCGTGGGCGTGCTCAGCGGAACCATCGCGGCCGGCAGGCACGAGCGCGCACCGCTCCCGGACGCGAAGCAGCGCTGGCCTTCCGGACAATCACCGTCGTCGCAGCAGGCCTCGCCACACACGCGACCGGCCTTCGCGAAGCGCAGCGCATTGCCGTCGATGCACGAGCCCGACACGCAGTCGCCGTTGGTCGCGCACGGCGAGCCGTTCTGCATCGGCTGGCGCGGGCGGCAGGTGCTGGTGACCGCGTCGCAGACTTCGTCGTCGGTGCACGTCTCGCTGCCGCACGTGCGCGGCACACACTGGCCGCTGGCCGCGTCGCAGCGCTCGTCGGCGGCGCACTCCATGCGCGGGCCCTCGTTGGAGCAGCTGAGCGGCACGCAGCGGCTCGCGCACACGTAGCCGCTCTCGCACAGCTCCTCGCCGGCGTTCGCCTCGTCGACCTTGCCGTCGCAGTCGTTGTCCTGGCCGTCGCAGGTCTCGGGCAGGCCCGGGTGCACGGAGGTCAGGCGGTCGTCGCAGTCCACGCTGCCCAGCGCGGCGTCCGGGTCGGTCGTGTTGCCGCACCAGCTGTAGCCGTCGCCGTCGAAGTCCGAGCCCTCGTCGATCTCGTTGTCACAGTCGTTGTCGAGCTGGTCGCCGCAGTACTCGCGGCCGAGCGCGTCGGCCTCGTCGATCTGCCCGTCGCAGTCATCGTCGATGTCGTTGGCGCAGACCTCCATGCCGCACGCGCGCTGGCAGCGGCCCTGCACGCAGGCCAACCCTTCGGGGCACACGCGCGCACCGCCGTCTTCTTGCTCGCAGCGCGGCTCCGGGTTGCGCGGATCGACCAACGCCGAGCAGCCGAGCGCGACCAGCAGCAGGAGCAAGGCCGCGTCGAGCGCACGCCGGCCGGTCACAGCGAGCCTCGCACGCCGAGCGTGAAGCCGGTGGGGCCGACGGACGCCTGCGGCTCGATGATGGTGCGCGTGCGCAGCGCGTAGAGCAGCACGCTGGTCAGACCACCCACGGCGCCGGCCGCGAAGCTCACGTCGCTGATCAACGCGAGCCGATCCGCACGATCGGCACGGCGATCGCGATCGGCGAGGTCGCCCTCGCGGCCGAGCACGAAGTCGCGCGAGTCCTTCTCCACCCGCAGCGCCATGATCCCGGTCACGCCACCGGCGGCGAGCGCGGCCAGCGAGAGCGAAGCCAGCGTCCAGAATGCGCCGTCGGCCACGCCGCGCTCGACGCGTGCGATCAAGTTCGGCGGCCGCAGCTGGCGCTCGGGCTCCGGCCTGGGCAGCAGCGCACTGCGGGCTCCACGCAGGCGCTGCAGCGTGGTGTCGATGCGCGCGCGCTCGTCGACGGCACTCGCGGGCAACATGTCGCGGTAGTGCTCGTAGTGCGGCAGCGCGCGGTCGATGTCGCCCAGCAGCTCGTACACGCGGGCCAGGTTGTAGACGAGGTTGGGCGAGCCCGGGTCGAGCGTCAGCGCCTGCTCCAGCTCGTCGACCGCCTCGCGGTAGCGCCCCGCCTGGTAGTGCGCGCGGCCGAGGTTGTAGTGCTCCAGCGCCGCGGGCGGCGGCATGTGCATCGGACCGCGCGTGTCGTCGGCGCGCACGGTGGGCACGAGGGCCCCGCACGCGAACACGATCGCGACGCGCGCAAGCCCGCGACCCAGCCGGCGAACCGGGTGGCGGAGGGCGGACGCGGCCATGGGAGAGAAATCACTCACGCGGATCGAGGCACCGAGGGTCGAAGCGAGCGGGTTCTCCGCCGCGAGCAAGATAGAGGCGCGGGGGCGCGTCGAGGGGGTCAAGCGAAGGTCCGAAGAATGCCACGGCCAAGTGGCTTTCGTATCGGGTGTGCGCGAAGCGCGTGATAAGCCTTTTATTACATGAGTCGACTGACGTGCGTGTCTTTCGCTGCGCTTGTGGGATGGGCTAGTTTTCGGGTGCCGGCACACGGGCAAGACAGCTCCTCTTTCGTCCCGCAAAGCGCGTACCCGTTATCCTTGGCGAGCCCCGACAACGCGCTCGGGACGAGCGTGAACCCGTCGAGCCTCGGCGCGCTGTCGAGTTGGTCGCTGGCTTACAGTCACGTCGACACCGATCGCGGGCTCGCGCGTGAGACCAGCTACCGCGATCGCTTCGATGGCGCCTGGCTGGCGGCCCCGTTCGGGCGCTCGTTCGCGCTCGGCACCGGCATGGAGTTCGCGCGGGCGCGAGACGGTAGCTACGCGGATAGCAACGGCTTCGTGCTGGGTGCCGCGCTCAGCGCCGGCCCTTCGGCCTCGTTCGGTGCGACCTGGCGGCTGCGCTCCCCGTACGGCGTCAGCCACGCCGAGCCCGACCTGCACACGGCCGACCTGGCCGTCACGCTGCGGCCATCCCCGATGCTCGCGATCAGCGGCATCGCGCGCGACCTGGCGCGTCACACGCCTCGGCTCGGCGAGCGCCCCGTGCGCGAGGCGGGGCTGATCGCGATCGCGGTGCGCCCGGTGCGCGACGACCGCCTGGTCCTGGAGCTGGCCGGCAAAGCCGACGCGGGTGGGGACCTCGGGCTGCGTATGGTCGCACAGGGCAAGCTGCCCAAGCTCGGCCGGCTCGCCTTCGCTGGCGAGCTCGGCAAGCGCGACGGCCGCGAGATCTGGACGCTGACGGCGGGCGTGGACGTGCGCTGGCAGGGCGTGTCGCTGGCGCCGGCCGCGCTCTTCGATGACGAGTCCGAGCATGCGGGCTGGTCGCTGCTCGGCGATCTGCACGGCGATCCGCGCATCGGTCTGCCCGCGCCGCTGTACATCGCCAAGCTCACGCTCAAGGCGCTCGGGCCGCGCTCGCTGATCGCCGCCGAGCGCCAGCTGGAGCGGCTGCTCCACGACCCGCGTGTGCAGGGCCTGGTGCTGGAGCTCGACGGCACCGACGCCGGCCTCTCCACCGCGCAGGATCTGCGGCTCCTGGTCAACGCCTTCGAGCAGGCCGGCAAGCCCGTGTACTGCTTCCTCGAGTCGGCCAGCGGCTCCGAGTACTACGCCTGTGCCGGCGCGCGTCGGATCGCGATCGATCCAGCGGGTCTGATCCGGCTGATGGGCGTCGGCGGCGACGCGTTCTTCCTCGGCGGCTTGCTGCGCAACATCGGCGTGCGCGCCGACTTCGTGCGCATCGGTCGCTACAAGAGCGCGCCCGAGCAGTACACCAACAGCGAGTCCTCCGACGCCACCAAGGAAGTGCGCCGCTCGTTGCTCGACGGCGCGTACCGGCGTCTGACCAGCGATCTGTCCGGGGATCTCGGCAAGGACGAGGCCGCGCTGCGCGAGCTGATCGACCGCGGCCCGTTCCTGGCACCGAAGGCGGTGCAGGAGCGACTGGTGCAAGCCGCGCTCGATCGCCGCGACATCCCGAGCGACGGCAAGGAGGTGTTCGGGCCCAGCTTCGACCTGCACGACCCGCAGGCCACTGCGCGCGAGCCCGCGTTCGGGGCTGCCAGCCAGATCGGCGTGGTGGTGATCGACGGCACGATCGTCGACGGGGAGAACGTCGATGTGCCGTTCCTGAACGTGCACATGAGCGGCGGCCGCACGGTCTCGGACGCGATCGATCGGCTGGCCGCCGACAGCCGCATCCGCGCGATCGTGCTGCGCATCGACAGCCCTGGCGGCGCCGTGATCGCCTCCGATCAGATCTGGCGTGCGGTGCGGCGTGCGCGCGCGAAGAAGCCCGTGATCGCCTCGATGGGCGAGGTCGCGGCCAGCGGCGGCTACTTCGTGGCGGCGGGCGCGGACGAGATCTGGGCCGAGCCGTCCACCATCACCGGCTCGATCGGTATCTTCTACGGCAAGGTCGACGTGGGCCCGCTGGCCGAGAAGCTCGGGGTCACGGTGGAGAGTGACCGCCGCGGCAAGCACGCCGGCGCCAACAGCCTGTTCCGGCCGTTCACGGACGAGGAGCGGCTCGGGCTCGCGGAGATGCTGCGCACCTGGTATCGGCAGTTCCTGGAGCGCGTGTCCGAGGGCCGCAAGCTGCCGATCGAGCGCGTCGATGCGCTGGCGCGCGGCCGCGTGTACTCCGGTGACGAGGCGCAGGCCCTCGGGCTGGTCGACTCGCTCGGCGGCTTCACGTCCGCCCTGATGCGCGCGCGCCAGCTCGCGAACCTCGAGCGGGACGCCGAGCTGGTGGTGGTGCCCAAGGTGCCGAGCAACCTGCTGGAGTACGTGTTCGGCGTCGACCCACGCGCGCAGGCGATGACCGCGATCCCGGCCGAGCTGCGCGCCGTGATCGGGCGCGTCTACCCGATGCTCGTGCTCGGCAGCGCCCCGCTTGCGCTCTACGAAGGCCCCCTCAGCCTGGATTAGCGGATCATCGGATTGGCGAAGTTGATCGGGATCAGCAGGGCGATCTCGGTCAACGCGGGCGCGAGCTCCTTGGGCAGCGGCGCGAAGGGCAGCGCCCGTTCGATCGCGATCTTGGCGGCGGCGTCGAAGTCCGAGAAGCCGCTGGAGCGCACGAGCCGGGGCTTGCCGGTGAGCGCGCCGTCGCGGTCGAGCACCACGCGGAACAGGCTCATGCCCTGATCCATCGCGAGCGCGCGCTCGCGCGGGAACACGAGCTCCTTCTGCACACGCTCGCGTTGCTGGGTGAACCAGCGCAGGTAGCGCGCATCGCGCGTGTCGAGCGCGTCGGCGTTGCCGTCACCCGGCGCATACGAGCGGGCCCGCGCGCCGCTCTGTGCGCCGTGTAGACCGAGCGCCTGATCGCCCGGCGCGCCGCCCGCACCGAGCCCGCGCTGCTCGGCGCGCTGCACGCTGGTGTCGACCAACGAGCGCTGCAGCTTGGCCGCCAGCAGCTCCGCGTCGAGGTCGTCGCGCACCTGCGGATCGAGCCGCTCGGACGTGGTGGCCGCGGGACCACGATCCACGTTCGGGCGCGCGAAGGCGACCTTGGCGGCCGCCGTCTGGCGCTTGCCGGCGCCGGCCTGAATGCCGCGCGCGGGTGCGTAGTCGGCCGCCTCACGCGCACTCGCCGCTTCCTGCATCACGATCGCGAGGCGCGCGTTCGGGCCGATCCCAGGCTCCGGTTGCGAGCCCTGCCGGGGCTCACTCGGCGCGCTCGGGTTCGAGGCGCGCGGTGCCCCCTCCGCGGCATCCAGCTTCGCCGGCGCGCGGCGCTCGTGATGGCCCGTGGTGCCCGAGGCCAACAGCACCTCGTCCGCGGCGTTCGGCGTGGCGCGACGCTCCTCGAGGGTGGCGCGATTCGGCGCGGTGCGGATGCGCTGGGCCTGGTTCGCGGCCAGGTTGTTCAGCTCGGTGTCCTGCAGCGTGAGCGGGGACACGAACGGAAACAGCAGCGCGGAGGGCTCGTCGCTCGCGCGTTCGCCCCCGCGTCCCTCGGCCTCGGTGCGATCGATCGCGCCCGCGCTCGGCGCATGCCCGGGGATCACCTCCGGCAATACACTGCGCCGCCGCACATCGCCCGCGGCGGCCGAACCGGGCTCGACCGGCTCGAATTGCGCGACGTAGTCCTCCCGCTGGACGCGCTCCGCCGCACGCGCCGACGGCAGCGGCACGTCCTGCAGCGCGACCACGCCGCCGAGGTGCAGCAGCGCGGAGAGCGAGATCGCCCAGCCGATCGAGGTGCGCGAGGACCACACTCGTCCAGTCTAAGCCCAGTGCCCGGACGTTGCGCAGCGCGCTGTGCGTCAGGGCGCCGGCTGCGCCGCTGCGGTGGGGGGCTTCGGCTCCGCCAGCATCGCGGCCGGCAGCGAGGTCACCGGCCGATAGTAGGTGCGCCAAAAGACGTACAGCCCGAGCGCGAGCGTGACGAACGACGAGAAGTGGCCGGGCGTCCAGCCGTCGTAGGTCTTGTCCGCCTCACGCAGGAAGTCGAGCCCGAAGCGAACCGGCGCGTACAGCACGCAGCACATGCCGATGTAGAAGCCGTACGGGCGCGGCTTGCGATCGAGCCACAGGAAGAACGGCACCACGGCCGCCGCCCATAGCACCTCGTAGAAGCCCAGGTCATGCCGCGGTCCGGTCACGCCGTTGTAGGTGAAGTTGTCGACGGCGAGCGGGAAGTCGGTGATCGCGCCGGGGTGGTCGTGCACCACGAAGCAGCCGAGGCGCCCGAAGAACCAGCCCAGCGGGATACCGAACGCGATCTGGTCGTAGACCGGAAACATGGGCAGCTTGCGGCGCCAGCTCCAGTAGAAGCCGCCGAGCGCCGAGCCGAAGAAGCCACCGTACGAGGACAGGCTCGTCCACACCATCAGCAGCTCCCACGGCCGCTCCAGCACCTTCTCCGGGTAGTAGAAGACCATGTCGAACACGTGGCCGAACACGAAGCCGATGATCACGACGTGCGTGGCGGCGTCGCTGACGACGTCCTTGCGCATGCCGAGCTTCTCGCCGTGCCACTCGGACAGGCGCATGCCGGCGAGCACGCCGATCGCGACCAAGACACCGAACGGCTGGATGCCGATCTCGGTGCCGGGGATGGTGATTCCCTCGAACTTGAACCAGGGAATGAAGAGGATTGCGCTCAGGAGGGCGGTCACGGGGGCGGAGGTTAGCAAAGATCCGCCCGGCCATGGTCACCCTCGACGATCCTGCTAAATCGCACCCCATGAGCGAAATCGTCGGCGTCTTCGGACGCGAAGTCCTGGACTCGCGCGGCAACCCCACCGTCGAGGTCG
>DASUME010000935.1:0-10899 GCA_036277895.1 Polyangiales bacterium | reverse complement strand
CAGCGCCTCGAACAGGCGGATGTACTCGCGGAACACCTCGACCGAGACGTGCGGCTTGAGCGTGTCGATCGCCTCCGAGGGCTTCACGCCGCCGTAGACGTTGCCCTGGTACTCCAGGAAGTACTCGTGGTTGCCGCGCAGCACGTAGACGTGCTCGGGCGCCTGCAGGAACAGCAGCAGCACGGCGCGCAGCACGCCGTTGATGCTGAACATGCCGCGGTCGATGTAGTCGCCGAGCAGCACCAGCTTGGGCTCCGGGTTCTTGCTCGGGTCGGCCTTGAACGCGGCCAGCTTCTCGAAGAAGCGCGCCTGCACCACGGCCGCCTTCAGGCAGCTGTAGCAGCCGTGCAGATCGCCGAGCACGGTGACGTCGTAGCTGCGCTGCGGCTGCGCCGGACAGACCGCCACGTGTCCATCGAGGAAGGCAGGCTGGCCCGCGAGGTCGAGCACGCTGCGCACGCCGTTGAGCTTGCCCTTGCCTAACGCACGCTGTCGGTCGAGCTCGACCACCACCCGGCCCATGATCTCCATGTCGACCGAGATCTGACGTTTGATCGTGGAGGGGTCGCTGGAGTAGTGGTGCTCGAGCTCGGCGAAGAACGCCGGCGCGTCGCCCACGCACGGCAGCTCCACGGCGGGTCTCACGGTCACGTTCGCGCGCGGACCTTCGTCCTCGAGCTCGAGATCGAGCTCGGCTTCGAGCAGCGCCGAGAGCTCACCGCGAAACTTCACCTCCGCCGGGTGCGCCTCGCCATCGGACATCAGCAGGTGATCGATGGTCTCCATCAGCTGCTCTTGCGCGCGCGCATCGAAGCTCTTGAAGATCTCGAAGCAGCGCAGCTTGAGCTTGGCGTGCACGAAGGTGTTCTGCTCTTCGTCGTGCGAGACGGCCTCGCTGAACAGCTCCTTCACCTCTTCGTCGACCTTGTCGAACACGTCATGAAAGTGCGCGGTGTACTTCTTGACCAACCCCGGGCGCGCCGAGTCGTCGAGGTTCGCCGCCATCTTCACGCGGTGCGTGACCAGCTGTTCAATGTAGTTGCGGACGAAGGTCTTCTCGCTGACGTCGAACTCACCATCGATGTGGCCGAACGTAGTCAGGTAGAAGAGGACCGCCCGCATCTGCTGGTCTGCGGTACGCGGATCGCTACTGAGCGTGAGCATCCAACGATGGTAAGCGAGCGCCCTCCCCGCTTGTCTAGGGCCTCAGCGCAGCTCCAGCTTCACCGGCTTCACGCCCCAGATCTCCTTCGCGTACTGGTTGATCGTGTCATCGCTGGAGAAAACGCCGCCGCCGGCGGTGTTGATCAGCGACGTCTGCGCGAACTTGCGCGTGTCTGCGTACAGCGCGGCTGCGCGGTCCTGGGCGTCCATGTAGGCGTCGAAGTCGGCGCAGATCATGAACGGGTCCTGGTGGCGCAGGTACTCCACCACCTGTGCGTAGCGGTAGACGTCGCCGAAGCTGAAGAAGCCGGACTCGATCAGCTCGATCACGCGGCCGAGGTCGCCGCTGCGCGAGATGAAGGTCTTTGGCTGGTAGCCGGCGGCGTACAGCTTCTGCACGTCGGGCACTTGCATGCCGAACAACAGGAAGTGCTCGGGGCCCACGGCGTCGCGGATCTCCACGTTCGCGCCGTCGAGCGTGCCGAGCGTGACCGCGCCGCTGAGCGCGAACTTCATGTTGCCGGTGCCGGAGGCTTCCTTGCCCGCGAGCGAGATCTGCAGCGACACGTCTGCAGACGGGATGATCGACTGCGCCAGCGACACGCCGTAGTTGGGCACGAACGCGACCTTGATCCGGCCCTTCACGAGCGGGTCGTTGTTGATCACCGCTGCCACGTCGTTGATCAGCCGGATGTGCTGCTTGGCCGTCACGTAGCCGGCCGCGGCCTTGCCCGCGAACAGGTACGTACGCGGCGCGAACTCCATGTTCGGCTCGTCGCGCAGGTGCAGGTAGTGCGCGATGATGCCCAGGCACGCGAGCAGCTGGCGCTTGTACTCGTGGATGCGCTTCATCTGAATCACGAACATCGAGTCCGGATCCACCGTCACGCCGCACAGCCGCTCGATCAGCGGCGCCACATCGCGCTTGTTCTGGCGCTTGATCTCGCGCACGCGGTCGAGCACCGACGTATCGTCGACGAACTGCTTGAGCCGTGTCAGCTGCGGCAGCTCGTGCGCCGCGTAACGCGCCCCGATCAGATCCGCGATCAGGTGCGACAGCCGCGGGTTCGCGTACAGCAGCCAGCGCCGCGGCGTCACGCCGTTGGTCTTGTTGTTGAAGCGCTCCGGCCACAGGTCGTAGAAGTCGCGCAGCAGCTCGTGCTTGACCAGCTCGCTGTGCAGCTTCGCGACGCCGTTGATGCTGTGTGAGCCCACCGTCGCGAGGTTGGCCATGCGCACTTGCTTGCCGCCGCCCTCCTCGATGATCGACATCCGGCTCAGGCGCTCGTTGTCGCCCGGCCAGCGCGTGCTGACCTTGCGCAGGAAGTGGTGGTTGATCTCGTAGATGATCTCGAGGTGCCGCGGCAGCACACGCTCGAACAACGACACCGGCCACTTCTCCAGTGCCTCCGGCAACAGCGTGTGGTTGGTGTAGCCGAACGTCTGCTCGCAGATGCTCCAGGCGCTCTCCCAGTCGAGCCCCTCGAGGTCGATCAGGATGCGCATCAGCTCGGCGACCGCCACCGTGGGATGCGTGTCGTTGAGCTGGATCGCCATGAACTTCGGGATCAGCTTCAGGTCGGTGTGCTTGAGCTTGAACACGCGCAGCGCGTCCGCGAGCGAGCAGGCGACGAAGAAGTACTGCTGCTTGAGCCGCAGCTCCTTGCCCTCGTAGGTGTGGTCGGGCGGATAGAGCACCTTGCTGATGTTCTCGACGTCGACCTTCTCCTCGACCGCGCGGCGGTAGTCGCCCGCGTTGAACAGCTGCAGATCGAAGTCGTCCATCGCGCGCGCGGCCCACAGCCGGAGCGTGTTCACGTTGTCCGTCTCGTGGCCGACGATGAACGAGTCGTGCGGGATCCCGAGCACGACCTTGCCCTCGATCCAGACCGTCTGCACCTTCCCATCGGGGCCGCGGTGGTGCTCGACGTGTCCGTAGAGCTTCACCGTCTGCGCCTGCTCGAAGCGGATCACTTCCCAGGGGTTGTTGCCCTTGAGCCAGCGGTCCTCGTTCTCGACCTGCTCGCCCTTCTCGATGCGCTGCTCGAAGATGCCGTACTCGTAGCGAATGCCGTAGCCCACCGCCGGCAGCTCGAGCGTGGCCAGCGAGTCCATGAAGCAGGCCGCCAGGCGACCGAGGCCGCCGTTGCCGAGGCCCGGGTCGTGCTCGCTCTCCAGCACTGCGCCGAGCTCGAAGCCCTTCTCGGCGAGCAGCTTCTCCGCCTCGCCGTAGAGGCCGAGGTTCAGCAGGCACAGCCCGAGGCTGCGGCCGGTCAGGAACTCGGAGGACAGGTAGTAGACCCGCTTGGCGTCGCGCTCCAGGTAGAGCTTCTGCGTCGACAGCCAGCGCTGCACCAGGCGGTCGCGCACCGTGTACGCGAGCGAGGTGTAGTAGTCGTCGATCGTCGCGTCCGCGGGCTCCTTGATGCAGGTGTAGAGGAGGTGATCCTCCACGGCCTTGCGGAACGCCTCGGGAAGGATGCGCGTCTGTGCTCCCATCGGAGGGCCGCGTCGCGTGTCAGTCGAGCCGCCGTTGGTCGGGCCGATTTGTTCCATGGCAAAACCCCTCGCGCCGGAAATCAGACCGGGAGCCTAGGCGCCGCAAGTTTCGCTCCGTTTTCACCGCCGTGGCAGTCCCGCACTAGCTCCGCACCATTTGCCGCGTGCGCGGATCACGAACACCACCGCCAGGGCCGTGATCGCGCAGGCGCCGAGCCGTGCCGCATCGAGCGGCTCGCTGGCGATCGCCGCGCCGAGCAGCAGCGCCACGGCCGGCTTCACGAACGCGTAGCTCGTCGAGCGCGATGCGCATCCCGAGGTAGGTCGAGCCCCAGACCAGATAGAGCGTGGCGAGTGAGAGCGCGATCCAGCGGCGCTCGGCGGGAGACGACACGCCGCGCGCGATATAGCGCGTTACTTCTTGCCTTCGACGCGCTCACGCAGCTTGAGCAGCGTGGTGTAAGGCAGGTCGCGCGCGGCGCGCTTGGCCAGCCACTTGGGGATGCTGCCACCGATGTCCGCCTCGACCTGGTAGAGCACCTTCGTCTTGTTCGGCTCGAGCTGCCACATCTTGTAGAAGCCGACCAGCTTGGGCATGCGCACGACGTCGTCCTTCGGCGGCTTCTTCGCGTAGTCCACGTTCGCGAACGAGACCTTGACCTCGCTGTAGCTGGGCGTGTGCTCGACCAGCGACTTCACCACCACGTCGCGGTCCCACACCGGCCACGGCGCGGAGGTGCGGTTGTACAGGTACGCGGACTCGCCATCGATCATCTCGAGCAGCGTGGACTCCGCGCAGCGGTACATCCACTTGGTGTGCTCTCTCCAGTTGAGCATCCTGTCGAGGACGCCCTTGGCCGACGCGTTGATCACCGTCTGACCACGGAAGCCAGGCAAGTCCTGGCCCGGGATCTCCAACATCCAGGTGTGGATGCCGTCGTCTTCGTCGATGAACTTCCACTGGTTGTCGGTCGCAGCGATCGCCGAGGCCGAGAGCGCGAACAGACACAGCGCGGCGAGGAAAGGGAAGGTGCGGAGAGCCAGGTTGCGCATTCGCGCGACTTTGCACCCGGGCCGCGACCGCGTTCAAGGGTTTCGCACTACCTCAGCGACCACGAACTGCACTTTCCCGCCCACGACGGTCATAGCCGACGCTCAGATCACCTTCACCCGCGTCATCAGCTTCGCCGTCAGTGCTGGCGAGAAGCGGGCGAGCCACCAGGCGGCCTTTTCCTTGGCGCCGCCGATGACGATCAGGCCCTCGCCCGCGCGCAGCCGCGCGACCGCCTTGCGTGCGAAGGACTGCGCGCTCAGCGCACCCTTGGGTACGGTGTGCCGCCCCGCGCTGGCCGAGCCGTCTCCGACCAGGGCAGCCTGCGCGATCTCGGTCGCGACGAAGCCCGGGCAGAGCACCGAGACCTGGATGCCGTCCTGCGCGGTCTCGGCCCGCAGCGCGTCGTGGAACGCCAGCAGCGCGGCCTTGGCCGCCGCGTACGAAGAGCGGTACGGCGTCGCCACCAGCCCCGCCACCGAGGACACCGCCACGATCGAGCCCGACTTCTGCTGCAGCATCTGCGGCAGCACGAGCTTGATCAGCGAGACCGGCCCGAAGTAGTCGACCTCGAACAGGCGGCGGTCCACCTCGAGCGCGGTCTCCTTGACGAGCGCACGCTGGCTGACGCCCGCGTTGTTGATCAGCACGTCGATGCGGCCCACCTCGTCGAGCACACGCGCGACCTGCTCCGCGTGCGAAGCGGTGTCGGCGATGTCGAACGCGAGCACGCGGTGGTCCTCCGGGTGCGCACAGCGTGCGCGCACGGCCTCGAGGCGCTCCCGCCGCCGGGCCGACAACACCAGCTGCGCCCCCTGCCCCGCCAGCTCGTACGCCAGCGCCTCGCCGATGCCCGAGGAAGCCCCGGTAATCCACACCACCTTGCCCGCGAAGTCCGTCATCGCACGAAGCTAACGCATTGGTGCGCGGACGGGGTTGCCCAGCGGCCGCTCCCACCTCAAGTTGCGCGCCATGCTCCGCCTCGACTCGGTGGTTTTCATCGCGTCGCTGCGCGCCGCACGAGGAGGGCACGCGCCCTCCTCGCCCGAGCGGCAGAGCCGCTCGGGTCCCACTCCTCCGCGAGGCTCGCTACGCTCGCGCTGAGACGCCTGCTCCGCCGTGCACCGCGCGCACTTGCTCGCGGGCCGCTCCCACCTCAAGTTGCGCGCCATGCTCCGCCTCGACTCGGTGTCCAAGCATCATGGACGCCAGATTTTGTTCGTCGACGCCTCGTTAGCGCTGTTTCGCGGCGAGAAGATCGGCCTCGTCGGCCCCAACGGCTCCGGCAAGAGCACGGTGTTCCGCCTGATCATGAAGGAGGAGCAGCCGGACGGGGGCAGCGTGGTCGTCGATCGCGGCGTCACCATCGGCTACTTCAGCCAGGACGTGGGCGAGCTGTCCGGGCGCAGCGTGGTCGAGGAGACCATGGCGGGCGCGGGCGAGGTCGCCAAGGTCGCCCACGAGCTGCACGAGATCGAGCACGGCCTGGCCGACCCGGAGCGCGCAGACGAGATGGAGGCGCTGATCGAGCGCTTCGGCGTGGTGCAGGCGCGCTTCGACGAGCTCGGCGGCTACGGCCTGGAGGCGCAAGCGCGAGAGATCCTGGCGGGCCTCGGCTTCGCGCCGGAGTCCGTGGACGACGATGTGGGCAAGCTCTCGGGCGGCTGGAAGATGCGCGTCGCACTCGCGCGCATCCTGCTGATGAAGCCGGACGCGCTGCTGCTCGACGAGCCCACCAACCACCTCGACATCGAGTCGATCGTCTGGCTCGAGCGCTTCCTGCGCAACTTCGAGGGCGGCCTGATCATGACCTCGCACGATCGCGAGTTCATGAACCGGCTGGTGACCAAGATCGTCGACATCGACAGCGGCGACTTCAACGCCTACAGCGGCAACTACGAGTTCTACCTCGAGAAGCGCGCGCTGGCGGAGAAGCAGCAAGAGGCGCAGTTCGAGCGCCAGAAGGCGATGTTGGCCAAGGAGCAGGCCTTCATCGATCGCTTCAAGGCGCGCGCCTCGCACGCGGCGCAGGTGCAGTCGCGCGTGAAGAAGCTCGAGAAGATCGAGCGCGTGGAGCCGCCGCGCCAGCGCAAGTACGTGGCGTTCGACTTCCCGAAGCCGCCGCGCTCCGGCGAGGACGTGGCCAAGCTCGAGCACGTGAACAAGAGCTGGGGCGCGAAGACCATCTACAAGGACTTCGACTTCCTGATCCGGCGGCGCGAGCGCTGGTGCGTGATGGGCATCAACGGCGCCGGCAAGAGCACGCTGCTCAAGCTGATCGCGGGGGCGGCCACGCCCGACGAGGGCGACGTCACGGTCGGCGCGAGCGTGCGCATGGGCTACTTCGCGCAGCACGCGATGGATCTGATCGAGGGTGACAAGACGGTCCTGGAGACGGTGACGGAGGCCTTTCCGCGCGCGTCGCAGGCGTCGTTGCGCACGCTGCTCGGCGCGTTCGGCTTCTCGGGTGACGATCAGGACAAGCGCTGCCGTGTGCTCTCAGGCGGCGAGAAGGCACGCGTGGTGCTCGCGCGCATGATGTTCGATCCGCCGAACTTCCTGGTGCTCGACGAGCCGACCAACCATCTCGACCTCGATACCAAGGACATGCTGACCAAGGCGCTGACGGACTTCGACGGCACGATCCTGTTCGTGTCGCACGACCGGCGCTTTCTGAGCGCGATCAGCAACCGCGTGCTCGAGCTGTCGGGCAGCCACGCGCGCAGCTACGGCGGCGGCTACGACGAGTACGTCTCCGAGACCGGCCACGAGGCGCCAGGTATTTCCTAACGCGTGGCGCTGATCGGCGCGGTCGGGCGGCTGCTCTTGCCGCGCTGCCCGATGCGGTAGCGAAGCTGCATCAGGCCGGTCGAGAACGCGCGGCTCTCCTCGAGCACGAGCGGGTTCTCACTCACCCCCTCGCCGAACAGCGGGATGCCGCTGCCGAGCACCACCGGCACCACCGAGATCGTCATCTGATCGATCAGGCCGGCGGCGAGGAAGCCGCGCACTGCGTTGCCGCCGTCGACGTAGACACTCTTGGCGCCCTTCTTGGCGAGCTGCTCGACCAGCTGCTCGGGCTTTCCTGCAAAGAAAGCTTCCCCGTGCTTCGCGGCTGCGGGACGATGGGTCAACACCACCACGCGCTTGCCCTGGAAGGGCCAGCTCGGCTCGCGCGAGATGAAGTCGTACGTATTGCGGCCCAACACGATGGTGTCCACCGTGTCCATGAACTTCTTGTAGCCGTAGTCCTCCCCCTCGCGCTCGACGCTGGCCAGCCAGTCGATGCTGCCGTCGCGGCGGGCGATGTACCCATCGACGGAGGTTGCGATGAAGACCGCACAGCGCGGTCGGGAGGAGGAGAACGAAGTGGGCGGCACGGGACGCTCCGGAGGAAGTCGGCGAGACGGGGCATCAGAGAACGCTCGCTGTGCTCTGATGGCAAAGGTATGGCTGCGACGTGTAACGACGCGCAAGTATCTGACGTGTAATCTGTTCGCCTTCCCGGTGGGTGAGGCTCCTCGCGCCCCGGCTGCCAGGACCGCTTGCCCTGCGACTCCACGCACCAAGGCGCACTTTCTGGAAAGACGGCGGCGACCCTCCCCTGGTACAAGGATCTGGCTTGGGATCGCGCAAAACGTGGGTAAGTCGCGCGGTCAGCTGAACTCTCGTCGCGGGCGCCCCGGCGCTCCGCACCGAACCCTCGAGGCCTGGTAAAACCCATGATCCGAACCCGACAGCTCGTGTTGATCTCCTGTTTGACTGCGCTGACGAGCGGATCGCTGGCGGGCTGTGCCGCGAGCGCGATCGGCGATCCGGAGCTCGACTCGGATACCGACAAAGCCCTGGCCAACGAGGACCCGCCGGCAGACGGTGGGGCCGACGAGGAGCAGGACGACGACGACAGCCCGCCCACCACGAAGGTGGACTCCGGGGTGCGCAAGGACGCCTCCACGCCGACAGTGGCCGACAGCGGCATACGTGACGCCGCCCCGCCCAAGGACGCCGGCAGCAGCACGGACGCAGGGTCCAGGCCGGTGGTCGACGCCTCCACGACGCCGCCCAAGGACGCGAGCACGCCGCCCGCGGTGGTGGACGCGGGCAGCACGCCCAAGGACGCCGGCAAGCCGGCCGACCCGCCGCCGCCGTCGAACGGTCAGTGTTCGAAGGACAGCGACTGCACGAACGTGTGCATCGCGATCGGCATCCTTCCCTGCTGCACCGACGACAACAAGTGCGGCTGCACCTGGGCGCCCGGCACCTACTGCCTCTGAGAAGCGCGGCGCGAGCTCATCAAGAACTCGCGTAGCCGCTCGCTCTCTTCGCGGGTCAAGATCTCCTCGAGCCAGAGCTGCAGCAGCGCCGGCTCGGTAAACAAGCGGCGATACGGCACCGAGGTCTCCTTGATCAGCCGCACCAGCTGCAGCACCGAGGTGCTCGCCTCGCCGGCGTGCAAGATCGCGCTGCGCTCGATGCGCGTGTTGGTGGCCGTCATCATGGCCACCACGCGCTCCGCCACGGGCGGCGTGAGCACGGCGGTCGTGCGCCAGTCCGCCACGATCACGGGCCGCACGTGCGCGGGGAGCCCCCTGATGATCGCCTGCAGCTTGCGCTCGATGTCCTCCACGGCGCTCACCGTGCGGTAGCCGTCGCGGGGGTCGATCTCCACGAGCCTACCGACCACGATGCGGCAGCGATTGCGGTTGGCCAGAGGGACGCGCTCCTTGCGTGGACGGAACCTGCTCACGCTACCGGGAAGCTCCGTCGGGAGGAACCATCTCCTGCGTGCGCGGGTCGAAAGCGTGTGAGCGGGCGACGTAGCCGCGTTAGGGTTCGGGATGCGAAAGGTAAGACTGGGTGAGCTGGAGGCGTACGTCACGGGCGGCGCCGATGGCGAGGGCGGCGGCGACGGTCCGCTGGTGGTGTTGCTGCACGGCTTCGGCGCGCCGGGCTTCGACCTCGTCGATCTCGCGCAGTACGTGCCCGGCCCGCAGGGCCTGCGCTGGGTGTTCCCCGAGGCCCCGCTCACGCTGGACGGTGGGCCAGGACGCGCGTGGTGGATGATCGACGCGGCGCTGTTCGAGCAGCGTATGCGCGGCGAGCGCGTGGACCGCAGCGACGAGCTGCCACCACGCCTGCCGACGGCGCGCGCCGAGCTGTCGTCTCTGCTCGATGCGGTCGAGCGCGAGCTCGGCGTGCCGCGCGGGCAGCAGCTGCTCGGCGGCTTCTCGCAGGGCTCGATGCTCGCGGTCGATCAGGCGCTGCACGCGGCCGAGCCGCCGCGCGGCCTGATCCTGCTCTCTGGCACCCTGATCGCAGCCAGCGAGTGGGCGCCGCGCGCGGAGGCCGTGCGTGGACTGCCCATCCTGCAGACGCACGGCAAGTCGGATCCGATCCTGCCCTACGCCGATGCCGAGCGACTGCGCAGCCTGCTCGAAGGCGGCGGCGCAGCGCTGACGTTCGTGGCGTTCGAGGGCGGCCACGAGCTGCCGCCCGCCGCGCTGCGTGCGCTGTCTACGTTCCTCAGAGCGTGAGCTGCGCGCGCAGCTGGACGAGCATCTTCTCGCCGATGCCGCGCACGCGCTTGAGGTCGTCGACGCTGGCGAATGGGCGCGCGCGCACGATCGCCTGCGCGAGCTTGAGGTTGAGGCCGGGCACCGCCGCCAGCTCCTCGACGCTCCCCTTCGCGATCGAGACGCGCGCCTCGGGCAGCGCCTTGAGCGCCAGCTTGGGCGCCTCGACAACGGGCTTGGCGACCGCCTTGGCGACCGGCTTGGGCGCTGCGACGGGCTTCGGCGCAGCGGCCAGCTTCGGCGCTTCGACCACGGGCTTGGCGACCAGCTTCGCCGGCTCGGCCACGGGCGTTGCAGGCTCGACGACCGACTGCTCGCCGACCGTCACCGGCGCGTTCACCACGCGCACCCCGCCCTCGACCTTGTACGGCACGGGGAAGTTGCAGAAGTCGCGCGTCTGGTAGCCGGCCTCGGTCCACTCGCGGAGCACCAGAGACAGCTGCCAGGAGCCCGCGGGCGCCTCGCTGCGTGGCGCGCGCAGCTCCAGGTTCCAGAGCTCCTGCTCGCCACCCAGGCGTCCGAGCTCGGCCTGCGCCAGCGGGTGGCCGGCGAGCGGCCCGCCTTCGTAGCGCTCTTGCAGCGCCCACAGCTGCAGGGCGAGGCCGCCGCTGA
>DASUME010000934.1:0-5296 GCA_036277895.1 Polyangiales bacterium | reverse complement strand
AGACCCTCGCGCGCACACGAGGGGTCCTAAGGCAGGCGGGGCTCCACGCGCGCCCAGGTCTTGTCTGAGAGGTACTTCAGCAGCGCGTCCGAGTTGGTCTGCGCGGGCGCCTCGAACTGCACGCCTTCGGGGTCGATGCCGGTCAGCATCGAGAACGTGGCGTACGCGTTGACCGCGGACCCGACCTCGTTCTGGTGGCGGTTGTCCTCCGACTGCGTGAGCCAGGCGGAGTTCACGTCGTGGCCCTCGAACGGGTCTTGCTGCTCGCAGTCGTGAAAGATCTCGCCGGCCGGGATGACGGGCAGGTCGAGCTCGCTGCTGATCTCGTCGAACGTCTGGTCGAGCTTCTGGTAGAAGTCGCCATCGAACTCCAGGTTCCAGGTCATGAACAGCATCATCTTGCCGTTCGCGGCCTCGATCTTCGTCTTGAACTCGCGCACCGCGGACTTGAAGCCCTCGGGATCGTCGACCGGCTCCCGCTCGTCGCCCTGGATCACGTAGACCTTGTACGCCTTGGACGCGAGCGCGTCCTTGACGCCCTGCTGCTGCAGGAACCACGAAAGGTGCATCGAGCCCGGCATGTTGAACATGGCCGTGCGGATCGCGACCGGAGGCGAGACGGCCTCGCCGATCGCGCTCACCCACTCGGGCAACCGGCGGTCGTAGGAGGCGAAGAAGCTGTTGCCCACGAAGAACACGGCGTCGCCGTTCACGATCGACGCGCGCGTGCCCACGCTGCCGCCATCGCCCTCGGGGCCCTGGATGTCCGGCGGCTTCGGCTTGCTACCGCCACCACCGCCTCCACACGCGCACAACGCGAACGCCAGCACCACCATCCTCGCGACCATTGTTCCTCCCACGCGCGGCGATTGTAGCTGCCCACGAGAGCGGCAAGCGCACTTGCGGCGAAACTCCCCGCCTCGCTACGGCAGCTCCAGGCCGCTGCGCGCGCACTGCGTCTTCACCTGCTTGCGCTGCGCTGGCGACAGGTTGCGCAGCATCGCCTGCACCATGCCGAGGTCGCGCTGCACGCAGTACGCGCGGGCCAACAACGCGTAGGCGCGCTCACTCGGCCCTTCGCGCAAGGACGCGCGCGCGAACCGCAGCGCATCACCCGGCTGACCCTGATCGAGTGCCTTCTCGGCGGCGTCGAGCGCCTCGCGCGCGCTGTCCGGCAAAGCCGGCTTCTTCTTGCTCAGCGCGCCGGGGTCGAGGCGGTCGGAGCGCTTGGTCTCCACGGGCGGCGGCGTCTCGGCGTGGGCCTCGGCCTGCGTGGGCGGCTCCGCCACGGGCTCGGCGCTCGGCAGCGGCGGCGCACTCGGAGCCTGTGCGGGCGCCACCGGGACGGCGCGCATCTGCACCCAGGCCGCCACCCCGATTACAAGTGCCACGGCGGCCGCTCCCAGCCCGGCGCTGAGCATGCGCTTGCGACGCACCGGCTGCGAGGGCGACGCGGGCTGCGGGCGCTCCGAGCGCGTCTTCACGTCGGTCACGTCGATCGGCACCGGACCCACCTCGGAGGCGACGGTGGCCGAGAACGCCGAGGTCGCCCGCGGAGCCAGGCCCAGCACTGCGTCCGAGAAGACGCGGATGTCCGCCTGCCGCTGCGCCGGGTCCTTGGACAGCGCCCTCGAGACCGCCAGCGAGATCGGCCGCGGCACCGCGGGCAAGAGCGAGTCGAGCAGCGGCGGCTCGTGGTAGAGCACCTTGGTGCACAGCTCGGCGAGCGTGTCGCCCATGAACACGCCCTCGCCGGTCAGCATCTCGTAGACGATCGTCGCCAGCGCGAACAGATCGGTGCGGCCGTCGATCGCCGAGTTCTTCCCGAGCGCCTGCTCGGGCGCCATGTAGCCGGGTGTGCCGAGCACACGATCATCGCGCGTGCCCTGCGGCGTGCCCTGCAGCTTGGAGATGCCGAAGTCGAGCACCTTCGCGCGCAGGCTGCCGTCGGGCTCGTGGCACAGGAAGATGTTCTCGGGCTTGAGGTCACGGTGCACGATGCCTTGCTGGTGCGTGAGCCACAGCGCCGACGCGACCTGGCGCGTGATCTCGCGCGCCTCGCCCAGCGGCAGCGGCCCGCGCCGCAAGCGCGCGCGCAGGTCCTCGCCCACCAGCCGCTCCATCGCGATGTAGGCCGTGCCGTCGGGCAGGATGTTGAAGTCCGTGACCTGCACGATGCTCGGGTGATTGAGCCGCGACGCGATCTCGGCCTCGCGCTGAAAGCGCATCAGCAGCTCGGGCTCGGACTTGCCGAGCGCCAGCAAGAACTTCACGGCGAACAGCTTGGGCAGCCGCGTGTGCTCGGCCTCCCAGACTTCTCCCATACCACCACGTCCGAGCAGTTGCCGAAGGCGGTAATGTCCGTCGAGTATTAGCCCCTCGGCGAGCTCCATGTTCGGTATCGTCGCGCCGATTGACTCGCTGACACAAGGGGAGTGGGATGATCCGATCAATGTGGGTGCTGGCTCTCGGCCTCGCGAGCTGCGCAACAGCTCCGCACGCGCCGGCCAAGCCGCTGCGTGACGTGCAGAAGACCAGCTACTTCGCCGGCGAAGATGGGCTGCACGTGCAGGCGATCGACTTCGCGGACGGGGCGGCGCTGGTCGACGTGGAGGGCCTGGCCAGCGAGCTGACCGGCAAGGTGCTGGCGTACCAGCGCGTCGAGAACGGCGATCGCCTGGAGTACCGCACCAAGTGGCACGGGCGTGACCTGTATGCGCTGGTCAAGGAGCGCGATGGGCGCTGGGTCGCCTACATCCCCGGCGCGCAGAACGGCCACGACCTCACCTACGTGGAGGACGAGAGCGCCAAGGTCGACGCCACCACGATCCAGCGCACGCACCAGGCGCAAGAGGCGAGCGGCGAGCTGCGCAAGCTGCAGAGCTTCGACCGCCCCGGCACCGAGAAGGACGCGCTCACCGAGCTGAACGAGAGCGCCAAGCGCACCGGGGACAAGTGCGGCAAGCCGCTCTCGTTCAGCGTGAACTGGCCGAGCGTCAGCGAGACGCAGCTGCTGCAGTGGAGTGTGTCGGGCTACTGCTCGAGCATCCTGTCCGGGCTCGATCGGCTGTGTGACACCGAGGCGGGCAAGCAGTTCGTCAGCTCGTCGGTGACCACGATCGAGTGCACGCTCGACGGCGACAACACGCTGCGCGTCGATGCAGGCAAGCTGCGCTGGATGATCAACTTCGAGCTCGTGAACGCCGATCAGCGAGCGTACGCGGAGCTCCTGAAGCTCAACAGCGGCGAGCGAACGCTCGCGCAGCGGATCCTGAACGAGCAGACCACGGTGTGCGCGGACAGCGCGCAGAAGCACGTGGTGCTGATCGGACCGCGCGAGGCGCCGCACCACGGGCTCGCGTACGGCGACGGCCAGACGTTCAGCTACGTGCGCTCGCCCGAGGCGCTCGGCGACGGCTGGTTCTTCGAGCCCCGCCAGCGCAACGAGAAGAACAACGACAACTTCCGCGGCCTCGACCTGCGCGTGTTCAGCCACGTCGAGCCGAGCAGCTGCGAGCTGACGTGCGGCGCGCGCGAAGTCTCGCTCCAGCCCATCAGCGGCGCGGCCAAGGACACACTGCTGACGAACGCCAAGTACGTCGAGAGCCCGATGCAGCGCGAGCCGTACGCGCTCGCACGCGATAAGGCGGGTACGTACTACTACGTAGATCACGGCGTCACCGACGCGACCGCGCGCGACTTCAAGCTGTACCGCGGGCCGCGCGGCAAGCTCAAGCCGCTGGCGATGAAGGACGTGGTCTCCGACAGCGAGGGCGAGATCTTCGCGAGCACCAGCGGCAAGCTGCGCCTGGTGCTCGGCAAGCAGTCCGCGCAGTGGATCGCCGGCGGCACTTCGGCGCTCACGCTGCTACCGCTCGGCGAGAACTACACGCTGATCTACAACGAGCTCGGCGTGTACCTCGGCGCCCAGCTCGGCGTTCCCTGCGACGACCTTTGAACAAGTCGTCACAGAATCGTAAACTGCGCCTCGATGTCGCCGCTTCGTAGCTCGCCCTACGTCACGATCGAGTATCTGGAAGAGTTACGGGTCGTTCGCTTCGAGCGTACGGCGCTTCCGTTCGGCGACGTGCACGCCACGCGCGCGGAGCTCGGCCGCTGGCTGTCCGCGCTCGATGGCATCGACACCACACGGTTCGGGGTCCTGCTCGACTTTCGGCGCACGCCGATGACCTCGGACCCCGACATCCTCACCGCGGTCGTGACCGAGGTGGACCGCATCGCGCTGCTGTTCCCCCGCCGCGCGATCCTGCTCACCGCCGCGCTGCTCGGCCCGCAGTCGGATCGCGTCACGCGCGCGGGCGCCAAGATCACGCCGTTCATCGCTGAAGCCGAGGCCTGGTCACACGTTCGAAGCTAGCTTGGCGAGGTCGTACTTGCCGCGCGTCTTCGCGACCTGCTTGCGCAGCCCGGTGAGGGTGTCGAGCGGGATGTTCTTGGACGCCCACTTCACCGCCCACTCCGGATTGCTGCCGCCGGGATCGGCGCGCACGCGATAGTCCACGTGTGTCGTCTCGGCGTCGACGGGGCGCAACACGAACTCGGTCTCGCAGTCGCCGATCCGGATCACGCCGTCGACCTTGGGCTTCTCGCCCGCCATGCACACCAGCCGTACGCGATACCCGTCTCCCTCGCGCGAGACGGTACGCTTCATCACCAGGTCGCGATCGCGGATCGGCCAGGTCTGGTGCGAGCGCGAGTAGACGATCTGGGTGTGCGCATCGATGCGGCGCAGCACGGCGGCCTCGTCCGCATCGTTGACCCACTCGTTCGAGCGCGCGTCGTCGAGCACCACCGCCAGCACCTGCAGCAGCGGTGCCTTGACGTCGGCCTGCCCGCGGAAGCTCGGCAGCTGCCTGCCGGGCTGCTCGCGCGTGCTGACGGTGATGCCGTGTTCTTCGCTGAGCTTGCGCCAGCCCGCCTCGTCTTGCGCAGAGGCCGCGCCCACGAGAGCGAGCGCGCATAATGCCTGCTTCCACATGCCCCCTAGGTGTGCACCGGCTACACCCGAGCGCATGATTCCGAACATCGTCTTGGTCACGGGCGCCAGCGCGGGCTTCGGGGAGGCCATCGTGCGGAAATTCGCCGCAGCCGGCGCGCGCGTGGTCGCCACGGCGCGGCGCCTGGAGCGGCTGGAGAAGCTGGCCGGCGAGCTCGGCGAGCGCGTGCTGCCGGTCGCGCTCGACGTGCGCTCGCGAGCCGACGTAGAGCGCACGCTGGCCACGCTGCCGCGCGACTTCGTCGACGTCGACCTGCTGGTCAACAACGCCGGGCTCGC
>DASUME010000933.1:0-4736 GCA_036277895.1 Polyangiales bacterium | reverse complement strand
TCGAGTCGCAGGCCGCGCGCGCCCGTCGGCATGTTCATGCCGATGTCCGGCGGAAACTCGGTGCGCTCGTCGTCGCCGGGCGCCCAGCCGGTCAGGAACGCACCCTGGCCCGAGTACACGATCCAGTGGTGCAGGACCTTCCTGTTGTCCGTGATCGGACGGGCGTTGATCATCTGCACCTTCTCGTTGCCCCACGGTGCGTCCCAGTAGATCTGCGGGTGGATCTCCTGGCCCACGGGCACTTCGTACGGGTCCGTGAGCGCCGCGCCGTGCGAGTAGACCTTGTAGACCGCATCGCACACCGTCGGATCCCAGCCGTTCTCGTCCGGGCCGCCGGCGGTCCCGGCGTCGCCGCCGGTGGCGCCCTTGTCGTCGCAGCTGCTCTCTTCGCCAACACCCTTGCTCGCGACGATCGCGTCGAGTGCGGCGAGCTCGTCGGCCGTGAGTTTCTTCTGGGGAGGCATCGGGTTCTTGGTGTCGTGGATGCGCGTGCCCACGACCTCGTAGACCGACTTGCCCTTGGTCACGGGCGCGGCCGCACGGAAGTCCTCGAGCGTCAGCAGCGGCATCGGGCCGGTGCCCTCGCCGTCGTGGCAAGTCGTGCAGTACTTATCGAGCACCACCTTGGCCTTGCACCACGCGGAGCTCGGATCGCCTGCGGGCGGGGCGCCTGCATCGCCAGTGGCCTTGGGGTCCTCGACGGTCGGAGAGGCCGCGTCGACGAGCTTGCCTGCGTCCTTCGCCTTGCCGGCGTCCTTGACGGGCTTGACGTCGTCATCGTCCTCGTCCGTCGAGGTCGAGGGATCTTCTTGCTGACCGGTCGGCTCCGACTCCCCGCACGCTGCCACCGAGGTCAAGGCCGCCAGGCCAAGCGCCAACAGCGATCCCCGCTGTGTGCGTCCCATCCAATCCAATCGTTCCAACATGGCCTGCGCCTCCGCCTAAGAAACTCCCAGCGTTCCCATGGCACTAAGCCGCCAAAAACGTGCGAGTACAATGGGCAACTGCACTGAATGACGCACTTTTTCGGTCTTTTCGTGCAAATGTCCAGCGTCGCTGCCACGGCGGTTGCGCGATTCCAGCGTGGCTTCCATCGCACACCCTGTTGTGACTGAGCTGACCCTTTCGGGGGTGTCTCTCAACGGGTCAGGACGGGATTCGAGATCAGCTCGTAGACCGGGGCTTCGCGCCCCGGCAGCGTGCGCACGATCTCGACCCGCACGTAGCTGGAGGCCGCTGTCGGCGCGCCGCTCCAGTGGAACTGCTCGCGCACGTCCGGGCGCAACGACCAGGCCTTGGCCAGCTCGCGGCCGACGTACAGGCGCAGCTCTCCGCCACGCGGCGACACGGCCTCCAGGCTGACGTCGAGCAGACCGTGCGCGACCTGCTCGCCGAAGGTCTTGCCGTTCACCGTCAGGTTCAGCGTCGGGCCGTCGGTCACGTACAGGCGTCCCGCCTTGATCGCGCTCCACAGGCAGCTGCCCACGTCTGGCTTGTCGCACAGCACGACGTTGCGCGGTCCCCCGAGGCGATGCGAGCGGAAGCGATGGAAGTCGCTGTTGCCCACGACCGGCACGTAGATGCCTGCCTCCAGCGCGTCCACCCAGGCGTCGATCAGCTTCGGCAGCGGCCTGTCGTAGACGCCGTTCCAGATCTCCAGCGCGTCGATGTCGCCGCTGATGCCGCCGTCGCGCAGCGCGTCGGGCCTGACCCACAACATCGGGTCGTGCTCGCGGCCGCCGATCCACCAGCCCGGGTGGCAGAGCACGATCAGCCCTCCGCGCTCGTGCGCGAAGGCCGCGCGCTGGGCGAGCGTCTGGCGGCTGCCTCCCCAGGGTGCATCCACGTTCCACCACACGGCATGGCCGTACTCGCCGCCGATCTCCTGGCCCACGAACGCCTTCAGCGGGCCCTTGTACTTCGGGAACGAGAGCGCCGAGCGCGACGAGCCGTGGTCGGTCAGCACGAGCGCGCTCAGCCCTTCACGCTCGGCGCGAGCCAGCATGTCGACCACCGGGTGATCGGCGTCCGGCGAGTGCTCGCTGTGGACGTGACCATCGAACGTGTACGGGTAGTAGACGGTGCCGGCGATCTCGAGCTGCCCGAGCGGCGCGAAGCGGTGTGGACCGGGCGGCTCCGGGATGTCGTCGATCGCTTGCTCGTGCACGTGCTCGCTGACGATCGCCCATGGATTGCGCGCGTGGATGGCGCGCGCCTCGCGGCGCTTGGGCGCCTGCACGGCCGCGAGCGGCTCGCTCTTCACCTCCGGCTCGCTCTTGAGCTCGGGCTCCCTGGCCGGCGCCATCATGGGCGGCGGTGCGCCGCGCGGGCGGTTGTCGCGCGCGCTCGGCAGCGGGCCTCCCATGTCTTCGTCGAGCGCATCGTCCGCAAGCGCGGGAACGCCGATCAGCAGACCGAGGCAGCAAAGCAGACTGCGCGTGCGAGAAGGAAGGGACACGCCCGTACCTCTACAACTACGCGGAGCAAGACGCGAGCCACTACCGCCGGTCGGTCAGCCGCAGCACTTCTTGTGCTTCTTGCCCGAGCCGCAGGGACAGGGATCGTTGCGACCCACCTTACTGCCGGTACGCCGCACCGGCGGCGCCGAGACCTTGTCGCCGTTCACGAAGTACCAGCGACCATCGAGCTTGCGGAAGTCCGAGCGCTCGTGGTGCGTGTGCTCGACGCCGTCCATGGCGTAGCGCGCGACGAACTCGACCACGCCCTCGTCATCTCCTGGCCCGCCCGCTTCGGTGCTCACGATTTCAAGGCCGCGCCAGTCCGCACGCCGTGACCATTCCTCGGTCGCCTTGCGATCGGTGTCGCCGCGCGTCTTCGGGTCGTGGGTCTCGATCAGGAAGTCGACCTGTTTGGTGGCGTACGCGAGGTAGCGCGTGGCCATCAGCTCGACCGCGGTGGGCGGCTGCTGCTCGCCGCGCAGGAAGGGTTCGCAGTGTGCGCGCAGCGCGGCGTCGTCGGAGAAGTTCACGGTCATGGGCGGCCCAGGATACATGGCGGGTTGATGGGCCGCCATGGCAGTTGTATGTCAGTTGAACCATGCAGCGCACCGAGCGCCTGTTCGCGTTGGCAGAGTACCTGCGCGGTCGCCGAACCGGAGTCACGGCGGAGGCGCTGGCCGAGCGCTTCGAGGTCACCATCCGCACGATCTACCGGGACCTCGACGCGCTGCGCGCCGCGGCGCTCCCGCTCGGCGCCGAGCGCGGCCGCGGCGGCGGCTACGCGCTCGACCGCAGCTACAGCCTGCCCCCGGTAAACTTCACCGCGCGCGAGGCGGCGCTGCTGGTGGCCCTGGGCCGCTTCGCGAGCAACATGCGCCTGTTGCCGTTCACGGACACGCTGGAGTCCGCGCTCGACAAGGTGCGCGCCGCGCTCTCCACCTCGGCCCAGCGCGAGCTGCTGCAGCGCCTGGAGGAGCTCACGTTCCAGGGCGTACCGTCGCTGCCGATCCGCAAGCCCGTGCGCGCCGCGCTGGAGCGCGCCTGGTTCGAGCAGCAGGCGCTGCGCATCTGGTACGTCGACAGCAGCTTCGTCGAGAGCACGCGCTGCGTGCGCATCGACTGCGTGATCATGGACCGCCACGAGACCCGGCTGGTGGCCACGGATCTCGACCTCGGCACGCAACGCAACTACCGCCTCGACAAGGTCACGAAGGCGGAAGTGATCGACCCGCAGACGCGGGCAGCGGCGAAGTGAACCAGGCGTAGAGCACCGGCAGCACGAGCATGGTCAGCAGCGTGGCGCTGAGCAGGCCACCGATCACCACCGTGGCCAGCGGGCGCTGGATCTCGCTGCCGGGTGCGCTGGAGAGCGCCATCGGGATGAAGCCGAGCGCGGCCACCAGCGCCGTCATCAGCACCGGACGCACGCGCAGCGCGCACGCCTCTTCGATCGCGCTCACTCGATCGAGGCCCTGGCGCTCGCGCTCGTTCGCGAACGACACCAGCACCAGCCCGTTCAACACCGCCACCCCGAACAGCGCGATGAAGCCCACGCCGGCCGAGATCGAGAACGGGATCGCTCGCACCCAGAGCGCCACCACCCCGCCCACGAACGCGAACGGCACCGCCGAGAAGATCAGCAGCGCCGCACGCCACGAGCCGAGCGCGAGCCACAGCAAGAACAAGATCGCGAGCAGCGCCAGCGGCACCACGAACGCGAGCCGCGCGCGCGCCTCCTGGTAATGCTCGAACTGTCCACCCCAGCGCGCGTAGTAACCGTTCGGCAGCTTCAGCGCGACGCGCTGCTGGGCCTCCGCGATGGTCGACGTCAGGTCGCGCCCGCGCACGTTGAACTCCACGCTGATGCGGCGCGACTGCGCATCGCGACTCACCTGCGCGGGCCCGGTCACGAACTCCAGCCGCGCCACGTCGCCGAGCGGCACCATCTGCCCACTCAGCGAGCGCAAGGGCAGGGCCAGCAGCGGACCGAGCTCACCCTCGAAGTGATGGTCGAGCTTGATCGTGATCCCGAACCGGCGCTCGCCCTCGAGTACTTCACCCGCGGCGTGGCCGACGGCGAGCGTCTCGGTGAGCTGGTTGACGTCGTCGATCGTGAAGCCGTAGCGCGCGAGCTTGGCGCGGTCCGGGATCACGCGCAGGTAGCGCAGCCCGGCCACCTGCTCGACGCGCACGTCGACGGCGCCGGGGATCGCGCGGACCGCGGTGGCCGCGCGCTCGCCCAGGGCGGAAAGCTGCGTGAGGTCGGGTCCGTAGAAC
>DASUME010000932.1:0-3263 GCA_036277895.1 Polyangiales bacterium | reverse complement strand
GGATCTCGCAGAAGCCTTCGCGATCGATGCCGGGCCGATCCTGCACCTCGCGCAGCACGTCGTCGCGCAGCTTGCTGAAGCTGACCAGGCGCAGGCACAACACTGGGTTGCCGCTGACCAGGGTCTCCGCGCGCGCCACCTCGGCCTCACTCAGCGCCCAGCGCAGCGTGAGCGTGCCGCCCTCATGCGGACGCAGCACCTCGAGGCCGTGCAGACTGGGTTCGTTCTCGAGGGCTGGCTCGCGCACTTGCTTCGCTCCGGTGTAGCCCTCGTCCGCGGCGTGCTGGGCGTAGGGCGGAGTGGAATCGTAACCCAGTTCGTCTTCGGGACGCGCCCTGCGCTCGAGCTCCTCGCGCGCGAACTGCAGCACGCGCTTCAGCAAGCTCTTCGGCTTCATATCCATGCCAGCAACTCCGGCTCGGCCTGGGCGAGCGCGTCGCGGCCCGCCTGCACGTCGCGCGCGATCTGCGCCTTCAAGTCGTCGAGGCTGCCGAACTTTTGCTCGCCGCGCAGCCGCGCCACGAAGCCCACGCGCAGCGTGCGGTCGTACAAGTCCGCCGCGAAGTCGAGGATGTGCACTTCCATCGAGCGCCCTCCCGAGACGGTAGGGCGTACACCGAGGTTGGCCACGCCGAGCAGGCGCTCGGACGGCTGCCCATCCAACACGCGCACGCTCACCGCATACACGCCATCGGCCGGCGCGAGCAGGCCGGACAGCTCCAGGTTGGCGGTCGGGAAGCCGATCGTGCGTCCGCGCTTCTGGCCGTGCAGCACACGGCGCTCGAGGTCGTGCACACGCGTGAGCAAGCGCGCCGCGTCTTCGACATGGCCCTGGGTCAACAAGCTGCGCACGCGGCTCGACGACACGATCTCCCCGTGGTTGGTCACGGGCGGGACCGTCTTGACCACGATGCCATGCGGCGCGCCCAGCTCGCCTAGCATCGCCACATCACCCGCGCGCTGGGCGCCGAAGCGAAAGTCGCTGCCCACCACCATCACGCGCGCGTTCAGCTCGGCCACCAGCACCTGCTCGACGAACTCCCTGGGCGACAGCGCCTGGAACGCGCGATCGAACTTCTGCACCACCACCCGCTCCGCGCCGGCCGCGCGCAGCAGCTCGACGCGCCGCTGCAGCGAGGTGAGCAGCGGCGGCGCACGGTCCGGTGCGATCACGTGCGTCGGGTGCGGATCGAAGGTGTAGGCCACC
Organism: Polyangiales bacterium; assembly: GCA_036277895.1. GTDB lineage: Bacteria > Myxococcota_A > Polyangia > Polyangiales > DASUME01 > DASUME01. Next base: position 2,056 of record DASUME010000932.1, on the reverse strand, counting down.
ACGGCCAGCTCTTCGCCTGCAGCCTCACGTGCGGCACGGAGCAGCGCGCGGTGACCGAGGTGGACGCCATCGTAGTTGCCGGGCGTGACGACGGTCTGTCGCTCGCGCGCTTCGACCGGCCGGGTGTCGTTCTCGTCTGGGGGCTGCATCGCGCTACGCACCCGCGAAGGTGGGCGATCTCGGGGGGCGGGTCAAATCAGTACGGGGATCTGTTGGTTCCCGAATCCGGCTGCTGCGCGCGCGCAGGACGCGCCGACGACTTGGTCGCGGACGAGGGCGCGGCCTCGGCCTGGTCGAGCTTTTGGGCCTCGATCTCGAGCAGCGGGCCGCGGATCTGACGCGTCACGGTGAGCTCCTGGTAGCCGCGGCGCACGAAGCGCAGGGTCACCTCGCGGCCGATCGCCGCCTCTTCGCCGGTCCACTCCACCTGCGTCGGCGTCGGGCCGTATCCCTTGTCACCCACGAACACCATCGCACCCGGGGGCGTGGTGCGCAGCGAGACCAGTACCGACTTCTGCACCACCGGCTCGGTCGGGACCGGCGCGACCGCCTCGGGCTTGGCGACCTCCACGACCTTGGGCTTGTCGCCGCCGCCCAGCACGAGCAGCGCGATGCCGCCCAGCAGCGCGGCCGCGACCATGCCCGCCACGAACGGGGTACGTGCCGCGCGCGCCTGGGTGGCCAGCGTTCGCACTGGCGTCGAGGCGGGCTGGGCAGACAGCTCGGGCAACGTAGGTGGACCCGAGTTGGTGATCGGCGGCACGGGCGGGGCGACAGCCGACGGACGCGCGTGGGCCAGCGGCGTCGCGGTCGAAGGCTTGAGCATGCCCGGCAACGGCGGCAACGGCCGCGAGTTCGAGAGCGGGGTCGCGGCGGGCAGGCCGTTGAGGAGCGTGCGATCGATCAACGTCTGCCCGTTCGCGGGCGTGCTGGTCAGGCTGAACTCGTGCGGCGGGTGCGACGAGCCGCCAGAGAGCAACTCTCCCTTGGCGGTGGCAAAGCCGTACAACGGGACCTCGACGCTGCGGCTGTCGGGCAGGTCCACCGCCCTCAGCTCGCCCGTCATCGTGGTCTGGATGCCCGAGACGCGCTTGAGCGCCATCAGCACCGCATCCATCGAGGGGTAGCGATCCTCTGGCTGCTTGGCCATGCACTTGCGGACCACGGCCTCGAGCGCGGCCGGCACGCGCACGGCGGCGTTGAACTCGCGGAACGCTGGGATGTCCTCCTTGATGTGCGCCATCAGCGTGTGCACCGAGTTGGGCCGGTCGTACGGCGCCTTGCCGGTCAGCATCTCGAACATCATCACGCCGAGCGCGTAGATGTCGGCGCGACCATCGCACGCGTCGCCGCGGATCTGCTCGGGCGACATGTACTTGGGCGAGCCCATGAACACGCCGGCCTGGGTCAGCTCCTCGCTCTTGTCCTCCAGGTTCTTCACCAGGCCGAAGTCGAGCACCTTCACCACGTCACCTTCGTCACCGTGCTGAAGCAGATAAACGTTGGCGGGCTTGAGGTCGCGGTGGATCACGCCCATGCCGTGCGCTTCGCGCAGCGAGCGACAGATCTGCCGTGCGATGTGCATGGTGCGCTCGGCGGGAAAGGGCCCATCGCGCAGGGCGCGATGCATCGTGCGCCCCTCCAGCAGCTCCATCGCGATGTAATAGACGTCGTCGTCCGTCTTGCCGTAATCGAAGATCGTGACGGTGTTCGGATGCGTGAGCTTGGAGGCGATCGAGGCTTCGAGGAAGAAGCGCTTGTGGAACTCCGGATCGTTGTCGCCGGTGTAGTTCGTGTGCAGCACCTTGAGCGCGACCAGACGCCCGAGCGGGAGCTGCTCGGCGCGGTAGACCTTGCCCATGCCCCCGCGCGCGATGATGCCGACGATCCGATAGCGGTCGTTGATCAGCCTCCCCACGAGAGGATCGGGGCCCTGCGGCGCCGGTCGTGGCGCCAGTGCGGGCCTTCTCGATTCTTCCATGGGCAGTTCGGGGCTCCTCAATCGCGCGCCTGCTCGCGTGCGAACCTGACCATTGTCAGGCGGGAGCCTTCTTGC
>DASUME010000931.1:0-2584 GCA_036277895.1 Polyangiales bacterium | reverse complement strand
GTAGAGCGCGCTGGTGTGCTGCTCGCCGAGCTGCGTCATCAGGCCGTTCATGTTCACCGGCAGGTCCTCGATCTTGGCGACCCCGTAGCGCGCGAGTGTGCTGTTGATGAGCGCGATCGCCTCCGGGCTACCCTTGCCGTGGCCGTTGCCGGTCGCGTGCGAGGCGCGCGCCAGCTCGGCCTCCATCTGCGCGCGCGCCGGCACCGGGTGCGCGCGCACCGCGAGCTCCGCGGCGATGCGCGGCACGACCACCCACGCCGCGACCCACAGACAGAGCAAGCTCGCGAGCGCCGCGTGGCCGCGCGTGTGCAGCGCAGAGACGAGCACGCCGAGGCAAGCGCACAGACCGAGGTAGAGCGCGTAGCCGAGCGCGAGCAGCCCTGCCCGTGGTGCGTCCTCCGCGAGCGCGAACACCATCATCGGCAGCACCCAGAGCGCGACAGCGATCAGCGCCGCCAGCAGCTTGCCGAACACCAGCGCGCGCACCCGCACGCCTTGTGCGAGCGCGAGCGCCCAGGTGCCCCGCTCCCGCTCTTCGGCGATGCTGTCGAACGTCATGCAGAAGATCAGCAGCGGCAACAAGAGCTGCAGCACGAACGCCGCGCTCAGCCGGCCGAAGCGCACCAGCTCGCTGCCCTCCGCGGCCGCGCTGAAGTGGGGCGGGTTGCGCTTGTGGGCTTCGAGGTAGACGGCGCTGCCGGTGAACGGCTCGATGCCCGGATCGACGAAGCTGAGCGCGCTCGGCGGGCGGAACGCGAACGAGCCGTAGTGGGCCATGCGGTGCGGGTGGCGGTCGGGCTGCCGCTTCCACTCTTCGCTCACCTGCGCCTGCAGCCGCTCGCGCTCACCGCGCTCGGCGCGCTGGCGCATCGCCTCCAGCGTGAACGCGCTGACCAGCAGCGCCGTGACCAGCGCCAGCACCACACGAAACGTGCGCTTGCGCCAGGTGCGCAGCAGCTCGTGGCGCGCGATCACCCACAGCTCACTCATAGCGTCAGCGTGGCCGAGGCGTAGAACGAGACCGGCGCCGCGGGGCTGTACTGCTCGCCGGCGCTGCCGTAGTTCTTGTACCAGGCCGCGGGGTAGTACTCGTTGTTGGTCAGGTTCTGCACGGACAGGCCGAGGTCGAGCGCGCTCGTGACCTGGTAGTGCGCGTCGAGGTTCACGCTGTAGTACGAGCCCACGCGGCGGCCGTCGTTCTCCTTGGTCAGGTAGTAGTCGCCCTGCCCGTAGCACCAGAGCGAGATCAGCACGCCCTCGAACTTGCGGAGGTCGATGCCGCCCTTGGCGTTGAACCACGGCACGTGGTTGAGGTACTTGCCGCGGCGCTCCTCGTCGCCCGCGCCGGGGGCGGTCTGCTTGGCGACCACCGGGCTGAACGCGCCCCAGAGCGACAGCCAGCGGAGCGGCTGCACGGAGGTCTCGAGATCGAAGCCGTAGCGGCGCGTCTTGCCGATGTTCTCCGAGTCGCCGGACATATCGGGCTTGGTGCGGATCTCCTTGCTGGCGCGCTGCTCCCAGAACGCGACCCGGCCCGTCAACCAGGGCGCCCAGCTCGTGCGCACGCCTGCCTCCCAGCCGTCGTTGACCGACGCATCGAGGCTCTGCCCCGTGGGCGAGCGATACGCGGCGTTGTACGTGCCGACCTGGTAGTTGCGGCCGTAGTTCGCGTACAGCAGCTGGCCCTCGTAGAAGGCGTACGACGCGCTCAGCTTCGGCTGCCAGATCACGCCGTAGTCGCTCATGCCGAACTTGCGATCGGTCAGCTTGTTCTCGAGCGTGCCCCAGAGATAGTCCCCGCGGACCGCCGCGACCAGCTTCACCGGGCGCACCGGGCGCACGCTGGCCTGCAGGTAGGAGCCCGCTGCGCCGAACGTGAAGTCCAGCGCGCGTGTGGGCGTGCCCTGCGCGACGCGCGCGATCGCGTTGAAGCGGCGCTGCTCGTTGAGCTGCTGCTGGTAGTCGAGGCCCCACTCGAGCGCGAGGTCGTGCGCGCGGCGGCCTCGGGCGCGGTAGGTCAGGGTCGCGATCGCACCGTGGTGCAGCTCGTCCTCGGTGCGGTGCGTCTGCTGCTCGCTGGGGTCGAAGCTGACGTTGCGCTCGTAGTAGAGCCGCTGAACGTACAGCTTGGCCTGCAGCGAGAGGCTCGGCGTGATCGCGTAGTCGAGGTGGCCGCTGACACTGCCCAGCCACTGCCTGCCGGCGTCGGGCAGCGCATAGGCCGGAGCGCTGCGTGGGCGGGCGATCGCGTCTGGCCGATCCAGGAAGCCCGGCGACTTGGCGTCGAACTTCATGCCGCGCGCGATCAGGCCGACCTTGAAGCGCTGGTTGGGCTCGTAGAACCACTTGCCGGAGCCGGCCACGCGGTCCGCGCGCGAGTTGGTGCGAAAGCCTTCGCTGCTGCGGTAGCCGAGGAAGTACGTGTGGTGGAACGAGCCGTGGCGCTGGCCGTACAGCGCCTGCGGCTCGACGGTGCCCCAGCTGCCGCCGAGCAGCCGCAGCTTGCGCACGTCTTCCCCTTGCTTGGTGTAGACGTTGATGTTGCCCGCGACGTTGTACAGGCCGTAGCGCGCATCGACGGTGC
>DASUME010000930.1:0-4782 GCA_036277895.1 Polyangiales bacterium | reverse complement strand
CGGCGCGTGGGGAGAAAGGTAACGAGCAGCCACGCGCCGCGGGCTCCTGCATGTTTCGAATCAGGAAAGAGCGCGCCGTGCGCCCACCAAATCGTCGGCTTTGACTTGCGCCCAGACCGCGGAGGCGCACGCTAGCCGCGTGTTGTCTCCAGCCAGGAAGCTTGCCCCACGCCGCGAGGCGGTCGTACTGCGGCTCCTGGCTCTCCTCGCCTTCTTCGCCGGCGCGACCGCGGTCGGCGCGGCGGCCGAAGACGACCGCGATCAAACGCGGAAGTTCGCCACGAGAAACGCGATAAGCCTGGAGCGTCTGCACGCCGAGGCTGCGCCCGTCGACGCGCTGAGCGAGCCCGAGCAACCCGAGCAGGACTTCGCGCTCGACGCACTGCCGATCCGGCTCGCCAGCCGCGTCGCGCCGGTCGTGCGCCTGGATGGAACGGGCCAGCGCGTCGTGCGCGCGGACCGCTGGCTGCCGCAACCGATCAGCTCCGTCGTGATGGCCCAGGGCCCTCCGTGAGCTGCGCCTCGAGGCGCTCCTAGATCGGGAGTAGACGGTTCGGTCGCCCGTTCCGGAACGCTCGAGGCTTTCGAGTGGCAGTTCACATACGTTCGGTTGAAGATTTCCCAGTCTGGGTCGCCGGCATGATCATGCAGGACGACCGCTAACGAGATCGGTCCAATGAAGAGCTGGTTGAAGAGTGTCATCCCGGTGGTGTGCTTGAGCGCGAGCTGCGTGCCCTCGCTGACGCAGAACCCCACGCGCGAGCCGAACAAGGCGGTCCCGCAGAGCTACGCCCAGTCCAACGCCACGCCCGATGCGGCGGCACAGGACGCGAGCGCGAGCGCCGCCCAGCAGACCTGGTCGCAGTTCTTCGCCGATGCGCACCTGCAGGGGCTGATCGACATTGCGCTCAAGGGCAACCAGGAGCTCAACCTGCGCGTGCAGGAGATCATCATCGCCAAGGCGGAGATCCTGGGCCGGCAAGGCGAGTACCTGCCGCAGGTGAACGGACAGGTCGGCGCAGGCTACGAGAAGGTCGGCAAGTACACGCGCTTTGGCCGCACGGACGAGCGCAACGACGTGCCGAAGCACCTGCAGAACTACACGTTCGGCCTCGAGGCATCCTGGGAGGTCGACATCTGGAAGAAGCTGCGCAACGCCGCCAAGGCTGCGAACCTGCGCTTCCTGGCCTCGCAAGAGGGCCGGAACTTCATGGTCACGCAGCTGGTCGCGGAGATCGCAGCCTCGTACTACGAGCTGCTCGCGCTCGACAACCGGCTCGAGGTCCTGCACCGCAACATCGACATCCAGACCAACGCGCTGGAGATGATGCGCTTCCAGAAGGAAGCTGCGCGCGTGACGCAGCTGGCGGTGCAGAGGTTCGAGGCCGAGGTGCTGAAGAACCAGAGCCGTCAGTTCGACCTGGAGCAGCAGCGCATCGAAGCCGAGAACCGCATCAACTTCCTGCTCGGTCGCTTTCCACAGTCGATCGCGCGTGACCCGCAGAGCTTCGAGGCGCCGCTGCCCAACGTGGTGCAATCGGGCGTTCCGGCGCAGCTGCTCGAGAGCCGCCCCGACGTGCGCGCCGCGGAGCTCGAGCTGGAAGCCTCCAAGCTCGACGTGAAGTCCGCCCGCGCCGCGTTCTTCCCGTCGCTGCGCATCGACGCTGCGGTGGGCTACGAGGCGTTCAACCTGAAGCACCTGGTGACGACGCCCGAGTCGCTGCTCGGCAACGTGGCGGGCGGCCTGGTCGCACCGCTGCTCAACCGAAGAGGCATCAAGGCCCAGTACTCCATGGCGAACGCCCGCCAGCTGCAGGCCGTGATCAACTACGAGCGCACGCTGCTGCAGGCGTACACCGAGGTGGTGAACAACCTCGCGCGGATCAAGAACCTGCAGAAGGGCTTCGAGCTCCAGTCGAAGCAAGTCGACGCCCTCAAAGGCTCCGTCGAGATCTCGACCGTACTGTTCCAGTCCGCCCGCGCCGACTACATGGAGGTCCTGCTGACGCGCCGCGACTCGCTCGAAGCCGAGATGGACCTGATCGAGACCAAGAACCGCCAAAAGCAGGCGATGGTAGGCATCTACCAGGCGCTCGGCGGCGGCTGGCGGTAACGCGCGCCCGGCGATGAGCGGCTACGCTCATCGGGCGCGCTCGTGGCGACGCGGCCTGCTCTCGACCCATCACGACGAGCAACGGTCGAGCACTCGCGTTCAGTCGTCCTCGCGGTCGTGGGCGACGCGGACGGTCGGGTCGGCCGGGGGGTGGCTGACCAGCTCGCTGAGGGGCTCGTTGTGCTCGTCGCGGATCAGGGAGCGGCCGTCGGCGAGCTTGGCGACGATGTAGTAGAGGCCTGGGATCACGAACACGCCCAGCACCGTCCCCATCAGCATGCCGCCTACGCCCGTCGAGCCGATCGTCTTGTTGCCGATCGCGCCTGCGCCCGTGGCCCGCACCAGCGGGATCAGGCCGACGATGAACGCGAACGACGTCATCAAGATTGGGCGGAAGCGCAGGCGGGCGCCCTCGATGCCGGCCTCCATGATGCTCAGGCCCTCATGGCGACGCTGCACCGCGAACTCGATGATCAGGATCGCGTTCTTGCCGAGCAAGCCCACCAACATGACCAGGCCGATCTGCGCGTACACGTCGTTGGCCAGGCCCATCGCGCGCAGGAACGCGAACGAACCGAAGATGCCGACCGGCAGCGAGATCAACACGCCGAGCGGGAGGATGAAGCTCTCGTACTGGCCGACGAGCACCAGGTACACGAACAGCACAACCACCAGGAAGATGTAGAGCGCGTCGTTGCCACCCTTCGCTTCGTCGTACGCGAGGCCCTGCCACGCGATGTCGAAGTTGTGCGGCAGCGTGGTCGCGGCGACCTCCTTGATCGCGTCGATCGCCTGGCCGCTGCTGTAGCCGGCCGCCGCATCACCCTGGATCGGCGCGGTGGGGAACAGGTTGTAGCGTGAGATCTCGTTCAACCCCTGCAGCTTCTTCAGCTTCATGAACGCCGAGTAGGGAACCATGTCTCCCTTGTCGTTCTTCACGAAGAAGTTATCGAGGTCCTTGGGGAAGCGACGAAACTCCGGCTTGGACTGGACGTACACCTTGTAGAACTGGCCGAAGCGAACGAAGCCCTGCTCCCAGGTGCTGCCCACCACGATCGAGAGGTTGTCCATCGCATCGCGGATCGACACGCCCTTCTGCATCGCAGCCTGGTTGTCGATCAGGATCTCGTACTGCGGGTAGTTGGCGGCGAAGAACGTGAACAGGCCCTTCAGCTCCTTGCGCTTGCCCAGCGCCGCCATGAACTTGTCCGTCTCTTGGGCGAGCAGCTCGTAGTCGCTGCTGTTCGACTTATCGAGCAGGTTCAGCGAGAAGCCACCGGCCACGCCGAAGCCGGGCACCGCGGGTGGCTCGAAGAACTCGAGCTTCACGTTGGCGATCTTCTGCCCGCGCTCCTCCAGCTCCTCGATGATCTGCTTGGAGGTGCGACTGCGATCCGCCCACGGCTTCAAGTTGATCAGCACCGTGCCGGCGTTGGAGCCACGGCCCTCGGTGAGGACTTCGTAGCCCGCCACCGAGGCGACCGACGTGACCTCCTCCAGCTCCTTGCAGATCTTCGCCAGCTCGTGGCTCTTGGAGTTGGTGTACTCCAGCGTGGAGCCAGGCGGCGTCTGGATGATGCCGTAGATCATGCCCTGGTCTTCCAGCGGGATGAAGCCGTGCGGCAGCACCTTGTTGACCAGCAGGATGCCGAAGCAGAACGCGCCGATCAGCGCCACCGTCAGCAGACGGCGCGAGATGATGCGCCGCACGATCGCCGCGTAGATGCCGGTGACCTTCTCGACGCCACGGTCGAAGCGCTTCAGGAACAGGCCGATCGGCCCGCGCTTGCGCTCTCCATCCTCGGCCGGCATCAGCGCTGCTCGGTACGAGAAGATGGCCAGCACCGCCACGGCCGCGGCGATCACGTAGATCTTCACCGGCGTGAGATCGACGTTCTCGCTCAGCAGCTCATGCACCACGTGGTTGTGCAGCAGGAAGTACGTCAGCACGCCGACCACCAGCCCCAGCACGGTGGCCAGGATCAAGCGTAGGCCCGCCTTGTTCTGCGAGGACGACTCGTCGATGCGGCGCCCGAGCGAGCCGATCAGCCCGCCGCCGTGCCCGTGCTGGCCGTGCGGCTTCAGGATCATCGCGCACAAGACCGGCGTGAGCGTCAGTGCCACGAGACCGGAGAGCACGATCGACGTGGCCATCGTGATGCCGAACTGGCGGTAGAACACGCCCACCGGACCCGGCACGAACGTCACAGGGATGAACACGGCCGTCATCACCAGCGTGATCGCGATGATCGCGCCGCTGATGTCGTTCACGACCTCCATCGTCGCGCGGTAGGGCGACAGATGCTTGGTGTGCATCTTCTCGTGCACCGCCTCGACCACCACGATCGCGTCGTCGACGACGACGCCGATCGCGAGCACCAGCGCGAACAGCGTGATCAGGTTGATCGACATGCCGAAGGCCTGCATGAAGAAGAAGCTGCCGATCAACGAGACGGGCACCGCGAGCGTGGGGATCAGCGTGCTGCGGAAGTCGCCGAGGAACAGGAACACCACCAGCGACACCAGGATGAACGCCTCCACCAGCGTGTGCAGCACCTGGTGGATCGAGGCTTCAAGGAAATTGGAAACGTCATAGCTGATCTTGTAGTCCATCCCGGGCGGAAAGAGCTTTTTCATCATCTCCAGCTTCTCCTTGATCTCCTTGATAA
>DASUME010000929.1:0-6083 GCA_036277895.1 Polyangiales bacterium | reverse complement strand
GACGGCCGGCCTCGATCTCGCCCACGTGCTGCGCTTCCACGCCTTGATCCGCGCGCTCGCCGATCGTGGGCTGTGCGTGATCAGCGTGCTGCACGATCTGATCGACGTGTACCACCACGCCGATCGCGTGTTGCTCTTGTCCCAGGGGGAACAAGTTGCCGAGGGCGCCGCGTCCGAGGTCGTGCGCTCCGACGCGGTCACGCGCGTGTACGGCGTGCGCATGACTTCCGCCACCAAGCCGTTCGAGCTGACCGAATGAAGCGCGTCGACGTACTCAGCGTGGCGTGGCTCGCCCTCGCGATCGGCCTCACCTCCTGGATCGGCCTGGATCGTACGCGCACCACACACGCGCAGGTCGCGCGCGAGAAGCTGGCCGCCGGGGCGCAGTACGGCGAGCTGCCCAGCGGAGAACGCGGCGTGGTCGATGCCAACGGCGTGCTGGTACCAGTCCGCCCTTACCAGCGCATCGCGACCATGAGCACTCCGTCGGACGCGCTCGGCTTGGCGCTGCTCGAGCCGGAGCGCCTGGTCGCGATGAGCAACTACGGCCGCCGTCACCACGAGGCGCCCTACCTGTACGGCGAGCGCATGGACGTCGTGGGCCCGCAGCAGCTGGAGATGCTCGTGCAGCAGCGCATCGAGCTGCTGGTGATCAACCACCTCGGCTCGGCCTCGGAGCTGGCGCGCGCGCGCGAGTCCGGCATCCAGGTGTTCAACCTGGGCGAGATGCGCGGCCTGACCACGCTGCTGCCGAACATCGCCGCGTTCTCGGCGCTGATCGGGGAGCCCGAGCGCGGGGAGGCGTTCGCGCGCAAGCTCGTGCGGCGTATGCATGCGGTCGCCGCGGACATCCCGGCGAGCGAGCGCAAGACCGCGATCTACGTGAGCTCGTACGCGAACCAGTTGTTCGGCGGCTCCACGGGCACCAGCTACCACGACGTGTTGCTCGGCGCGGGCCTGCGCGACAGCGCCGCCGAGCACGGCTACACGGGCTGGATGCACTTCGATCCGGAGCGGTTGGTGGAGCTGGACCCGGAGCTTGTGATCGCACACGATGGCACCGGCCAGGCGCTGTGCCGCGTGGGTGGGCTCGAGCACCTGCGCGCATGCCAGCACGGCGGCGTGATCGAGCTGAGCATGGAGCTGCTCTCGGACCCAGGTCCACGCATGCTCGAGGCCGCGGAGGCGCTGCGCGACCGCGCCTACGGCCCGCCCTGAGGGCATGCGTCGGGGGGCGGGCGACACTCGTTCTGCTCGCTCTGCATGCGCACCGTCAGGTACACGCACCACAACAACGCAGCGGCCCAGATCAGCCACAGGCGCGTGCACGAGGCCGACTCGATCGCGCGCGGCGCGAGCACGGCGTCGAGCGCAGGGTCGCGCACGGCTTCGAGCAGGTAGTCGCGGAACGCCCCGGACAGCTGCTCGATCTGCTCGGCGCTCGGTGCACCCGGGCGCGGTTGGCTGCGCGCGTCCTCCTGCGCGCGCTCCAGGATCTCGCCGAGCGCCGTCTTGGGTCGGATCACACGCACACCGAGGTTGCGGAACGGGGAGCTACTCGGATCACCGCTGGCGCGCATCGCCGCCCAGTTCAACACCCTGCGCAGCGCATCCGCGCGCGCCATGCCGTGGAGACCTTTCGTACCTGCCTTGCACTTGTAGAGCGGTTCCAGCTGCAGCCAGTCACTGAACTCCGCGAAGCGCGCGACCTGTGCCGCCGCCTGTCTCTCGCGCTCGGGGTTGGTTTCCGGGTCCATCCTTCTCCGCTGTGCGCGCCATGAGCGACGCTGCATGCCTTACTACGCCAGCTTGCTTGCGTGGCTTCCGTGCCCTGCGTCTGATCTGCGCGCGCGTGGTCACTCCTGTTCAGACCTGCACGAACGGCGCGCAGAGCTGCACGCGGCGCAGCGTCGAGCATGCAAGAGCTGATTCGCCTAGCTACCCACTCGTCCGAACAAGTTCGTACCCAGGTCGACGTGCGCGCACCGAGCGTGCTGGTGCTCGCCGGCATGGACACACCTCCCACGCCACGCATGCTCGCGACTTGGACCGCCGCCAGCGCGCAGGCGTCGCTGCCCGATCATCGTGTCGTGCTCTCTACACTCCTACGCAGCCGGGAAGATCCAGCGCGCAGCCTGAGTCCTCTGGAGCTCGCCGTGGACGTTCCGCAGCGCCGCGTCACTCGGCACGCGTCGAGGTATCGCTATCGCCGCGCGGAGCGCTGGGCGCGCCGCAATGCGACCAAGCTGATGCGCTGGGCCGACGAACACGCCGAGTACGATCAGGCAGGACGCCCACTCAACTGGATCGCCGCGCGCATGGCACCGCCGATCCGACTGCCGTTCAAGTACCTCTACGATCCGAGCCACGAGGCGCAGCAACGCGCGCGCGTGTTGGCGCTGGTCAGCGATCCGCACGTCACCACGATCGTCGGCTGCTCGTTCGGAGGCAGCATCGCGCTCGATTGTCTGATCCGCTTCTACGCGGAAGGTCTGCTGCCCACGTCGCGTACGATCAGACTGCTGACGTTGGGCTCGAACCTGGGTTCCATCCTGACGCGGTCGAAGCTCTACCGCTCGCTAGCGCGCGATGCGGACGGGAAGATCGCGGTGCCCACGAGCGTACGTTGGCAACACTTCGTCAGCCCGAGCGATGTCTTCGTCGGGGCGCATGCGCGGCCGCACCGGTTCAACCGCTGCGAGCAGATCGAGGTCGAGACCGGGCCCTTGCTGGCCTGGCCGCTCAACCAGGCGCACGGCGTGGGCCGCTACCTGGCCACGCCGGAGGTACGCCACGCGCTCCACGAAGCGCTTCAGACGCGGCCGAGCGTGAATTCCGCCGAGGCGATGCGCAGCTCTTCGGCGCGGTCCTCGCAGAGCACGGCCTGAACGACCACACGCTCTGGATCGACGTGCTGGAGCGCGATCGTGACCTTGAGCGGCGCGCCCGCGCGATGGCTGCCCTCGAGCTTCGCCTGGGCGCAGCCGACACAGCGCAGCCTGCGATCGACCACGGTCGAGATGCGCTCGACGACGACGGTCTCCATGAAGCTGAGGGCCGCACCGAGCGAGTCGATATGCGCGCTGGAGGGCACGGCGGCTTGGGGTTGGGCGATCACTTGAGCTGCCTCGCTGGCGGACATTCCGCTATCACACAACTCGCGCATGCGCTTGACCGCATCCACGTCTTGTTTGCTGTACACGCGATAACCTGAGGGGGTGCGCGCGGGAGTGGGCACCGAATAGCGCCGCTCCCACGCGCGTAGCGTAGCCTCGGGCACCCCCGTCTGCTCCGCTACCCAGTGGATGCGGTAGAGCTGACGGGGTTCGGTCACTTCGAGGTCGCCCGCTGGTGCAGGCGAGCGGAGAAATCGGCCTGTGCGCGCTCGAAGTTCATGCAGCGCCGTAAGTATGACTCGGCGCCACCCTGCGCGTCGAGCGCACGCACCCCGAAGCGGCCCCATTCGTCGCGCACCCAGCGCTCGAAGAAGTACGGCTCGCGGGTGGCCAACCCCGCGGCCGCGCGGGTAAAGTCGGTCAATAGCCCGCGGGTCAGCGCGTCGATGCCGAGGCCGGTCTTGGCGCTCGTGCGGTAGATCGGCACGTCGTGCCCGTCGAGCGGGCGGGCCAGGCCGAGCGTGCCGCGCAGCGTGTGGTAGCTGCGATCGGCCGACGGATCGTCGCTCTTGTTGAGCACGAACGCCTGCGGCACCTCCATGATCCCGGCCTTGAGGAACTGGATCTCGTCGCCGCCGAGCGGCGCCATCACCAGGTAGACCCGGTCGGCCAGGTGCCGGATGTCGGCCTCGCTCTGCCCAATTCCGACCGTCTCGACCAGCAGGCCGTCGAACAGTAAGGCGAGCAACCTGCAGACCTGGTAGCTCCAGGGGCCGAGTCCACCGAGCTCGGTCGCGGACGCCTGGCTGCGGAAGAAGACGCGCTTCTCGTCGTGAGGCAGCTGCATGCGCGTGCGGTCGCCGAGCAGCGCCCCACCCGAGATGTGCGACGACGGATCGACGGCCAACACCGCCACCGACAGCTCCGAGGTCGCGAGCAGCGCCAAGGTCAGGCGCGCGAGCAGCGAGGACTTGCCCGAGCCCGGCGTGCCGGTCAGGCCGATCACGACCGCGGACTTCCGTCCATGCAAGCGCGAGAGCACGTACGCGCGCTTGGCCACGGCGTCCGCACGCTGATCCTCGAACAGCGAGACCAGCTGCGAGACCGCGCGCTTGTCGCGGCCGAGCGCGCGCTCGATCAGTTCGTCCATCACGCCGCGTCCTCCTCCAGCACATCCACGATCGACGCCATGATCTGGATCAAGCTGTAGTCGGACGGCGTGAACACCTTGCGCACACCCTTCGCGTACAGCGCGTCGAAGTCGGTCTGCCGGATGATGCCTCCGAACACCACGCGTACTCGCTTGTCCGCGCGGTGCGCACGCAGCTGCTCCATGATCTGCTCGGCCAGCTCCAGGTGCGAGCCGCTGAGCACGGAGGCGCCGATCAAGTCTGCGTCTTCCTCCACCGCCGACTGCACGATCTCGTCCGGGCTCAACCGGATGCCCGAGTAGATCACGTCGAAGCCGACGTGGCGTGCGGAGACCGCGATCACCTCGGCGCCGTTGGAGTGGCCGTCGAGGCCAGGCTTGCCCACCACGATGCGTGGGCGATGGCCGAGCTTGGGGATCAGCGCCTCGATGCGGTGGCGCAGCGTGTCCACCTCGTCGCCCTCCAGTCCGAGTCGCTGGCCGTCGATGCCGGTGGCGGGGCGGTACTCGCCGAACACGCTGCGCAGCGCACGCGCCCACTCGCCGGTGGTGACGCGCGCCAGAGCGCACTCGATCGACGGCTCCATCATCGACGTGCCGTCGCGCGCGGCCTTCTTCAAGGCCTCGATCGCGCGCTCCGCACGCCCAGCATCGCGCGTCTCGCGCGTGCGCTGCAGGCTCTCCAGCGTGGCCTGGGTCGCGTTCGGGTCGAGCTTGAACAGGCCGCCGTCCGCGCCGCCGAGCAGCGGCGAGGGAATGCCCTCGGTCCACTTGTTCATGCCCACCACGATCTGCTCGCCGGTGTTGATGCCGCGCATGCGGTTGGCCATCGAGCGCACCAGCGCCGACTTCATGTAGCCGGTCTCGATCGCGGTCTTCACGCCGCCCATCGCGACGATGCGCTCGATCTCCTCGTACGCCTCCTGCTTGAGCGCGTTGGTCTTCGAGATCACCACTGGGCTGCCGTCGAACAGATCCGGGTACTCGAGCAGGTCGCTCTCGTAGGCGAGGATCTGCTGCAGGCGTAGCGACCACTGCTGATCCCACGGGCGCGGCAAGGACAGCGCCTCGTTCCACGCCGGCAGCTGCAGCGCACGGCAGCGCGCGTTGCGGCTGAGCGTGACGCCGAGCGCCTCGATCAAGATGCGCCAGGCGTTGTTCTCGGGCTGGCGCTCGGTCAGGCCGAGCGAGTTGACCTGCACGCCGTAGCGGAAGCGCCGGAACTTCGGGTTCTTCACGCCGTAGCGATCGCGCGTGATCTCCTCCCACATCTCCGAGAACGCGCGCATCTTGCACATCTCCTCGACGAAGCGCACGCCCGCGTTCACGAAGAAGCTGATGCGGCCGACGATCTTCTCGAACTGCTCGCCCGTGAACTTGCCGCGCGCCTTGATCAGGTCGAGCAGACCGATCGCGTTCGCGAGCGCGAACGCCAGCTCCTGCACCGGCGTCGCCGCCGCTTCCTGCAGGTGGTAGCTGCAGATGTTGGACGCGTTCCACTCCGGCATCTCGACCAGGCAGAACTCGTACATCTCGGCGATGATGCGCAGGCTCTGCTCGGGCGGGAAGATGTACGTGCCGCGCGCGAGGTACTCCTTGATCAGGTCGTTCTGCGTGGTGCCGTTGAGCTGCTTGGTGTCCACGCCGCGCTCGCGCGCCAGCGCCACGTACAGCGCGAGCAGCCACATCGCGGTGCCGTTGATCGTCATCGAGGTGTTGATCTCCTCGACCGGGATGTCCTCGAAGAGGACGTGGAAGTCGTCGAGGCTGTTGATCGGCACGCCCACCTTGCCGACCTCCGGCCGGGCGATCGGATC
>DASUME010000928.1:0-7129 GCA_036277895.1 Polyangiales bacterium | reverse complement strand
GTGTTGGCGGCGCTGCGTTGTGGAGACGTCGATCAGCAGGTGTTCCAGCTGACCTCGATCCACAATCAGCCGCCCGTGCTCGATCCGATCGAAGATCAGCAGGGCACGGTGGGCGACGCGGCTCTGTTGACGCTCAGTGCGCGCGATCCGGAGGGCCTGGAGCTGACTTACTTCGCGACTGGACTGCCGGACACGCTGTCGATCGATCCGCAGCGTGGTCTGCTGATGGGGGAGCTCAAGACGCCGGGTACGTTCCGCGTGCAAGTGCGCGTCAGCGATGGTCAGCTCGAGGCGACGCGCGAGCTCACCTGGACGGTGAAGGACAACCTGCTGCCCGACGTGGTGATCGATACGCCCGCGCTCGATTTTCGCTTCCCGGTCGGATCGCAGATCGGGTTCAGCGGGCACGCCACGGACAGCACGGGGCTCGCGATCCCCGCCTACGAGCTGACGTGGGAGCTGTACATGCACCACAACCAGCACATCCACTTCGGTGGCTTGCCGGACACGCGCGGCTCAGCGGGCAGCTTCCTGGCGGAAGACCACGGTGACAACACGGCCTACGAGCTGTGCTTGAACGCCAAGGACGGCACAGGGCGCGTGGGCCGCGCCTGCCGCATCCTGCGGCCGAATCAGGTCGAGTACACGTTCGACAGCGAGCCGAGTGGGCTGATGATCACCTGGGAGGGCGTGGCGCGCGAGACGCCGTTCACCGTGCTGACGCACGTGGCGGGTGTGCGCGCGTTGGTGGCGCCCGTGCAGCAGAGTTCGCTCAGCTTCGCGTCCTGGAGCGACGGTGGTGCGGCCACGCACGAGCTTCGGATCGACGCGGTGCCGCGGCGTCTTGTAGCTAGATATCAGGCCGCACCGTAAGATCGGCGCGCATGCCGGTCGAAGCGATCCATATCTCCGCCTTCGTCGACTCGTTGAGCGCATCGCGTGCGCCGGCGGCGCTGCGCGCAGGCGAGCTTCTCGCGCTGGGACGGCTCGGTTGCCTGGTGATCGACTTCCCTTACTTCGAGCGCTTCCCGCTCGGGGTGCTGCGCTACGTGTTGAATCGACCGACCGCGCAGTCGAGCTGGGGCGAGCAGCTGCACTTCGGCAACCCGGTGCTGGCGGCGGAGAGCCTGCTCGAGCAGGCGCGTTCGCAGGGCTCGTCGCGGCTGGCGGCGCTGGCGCTCGGCTTCGTCTCGCACCTGGCGGTCGATCGTTCGTTGCATCCGCTCGTGAACCGCATGGCGCGCGAGCGTGCGCGACGGCTCGGCCGCGATGCGTCGCGCGAGCACACCGAGGTCGAGAAGTTCCACAGTGTGTTGTTCCACGAGGAGCGGCTCGGCTTCGACTTCATGGGCCTGCCCGCGCTGCGCACGCACATCGAGGTCGACGCGGACGCCGTGCACCGCGACGCCGACCTGTTCGCGGCGCTCGACGGAGCCTTCCTGGCGGCCACGGGCAAGGCGCCCGGACGCGACACGTTCGCCGCCTGGTCGCGCGGCTACCGGCAGTACGTGTGGCTGGTCTCGAGCCCGGTCGGCAAGCGCATCGTGCCCGCGGAGATGAAGCAGCGTGTGCACGGCGAGCTGTACCGGGGCCCCTGGGGGGCGTTCACGGACGCCTATGGCGCGGCGGTCGCCCGGTCGCGCGACGCGCTTGACGCAGCGCTCGGCTGGCTCGACGCGCCTGCTTCCGACGTGCGTCAGGCACGCGACGCGTTCAGTAAGACTTTACCTCCGGGACCGATCGATCTCGGCTGAGCGCGGTCAAGGGTAAGGCGATCTCGCGCTGTGTGAGAGCGGAGCGGCTACATATTTGGTAAGTACGCTTCCTCCCCTGGAGTGCCGATGACCGCGTCCCCCACCGAACAACAAGCCCTGGCCGCCCTGCTGGCGGCGGGCGGCGATCCAGACAAGGCCCGCTGGACCCTGGAGGTGCTGCGCAACGCGGGCATCAGCCTGGCCGACGAGCGCGCCGACGAGCTGGTGGTGCGCTGGGTCGACGTGCAGGTGCGGCCCACGCCGCCCGAGGCGGATACGATCATTCGCACCATCACGCGCACCATCGACGACCACTCCACGAGCACCACACACTGGCTCGATGGCCTGCGGGCGCCGCGGGCAGCGCGCTGAAAAAGCAGCGCGGTTGTGCGCTGCGCAACCGGTGGGGCAGGCACGATTCGCGGACTCCCTGGGGCAGGGCGTAGACTGTTCCCATGGTTCACGTGATCGCCGTGAGGTACTTGGACGGCTGGAACCTCGACGTCGAGTTCGACGACGACACGGTCGGGGTCGTGAACCTGCAAGAGCTCGTGGAGCGCGTGCCGCTGTTCGCGCCGCTGCAGAACCAGGCGCAGTTCGCGCGCGCGTTCGTCGAGGACGGCCGGGTGTGTTGGCCTGGTGACGTGGACATCGCGCCCGAGCGGCTGTACGCGCTCGCGCACGGGTTGCCGGCACCGGAGTCGCTGGAGCAGGCGCGCGCGAACGAGCGCACGATGCGACGGCGCCAGAGTGATCCCGGCTGGCCGCCGGTTCGCACGTAGCGTCAGCGGATCAGCGGCCGCACGGCGTCGGCCACGCTGCGCGCGTCGAGGCCGTGTCGTTGTCGAGCTCCAGGTCCCAGGGGAACGAGAGGTCGCACGCGAGGTCGTGCATGCGCAGCTCGGCGCGGACCTGGACCTGGCTGACGCGCTCGCGCCCTGCGACGGCGATCGCGCGCTCGATCGGGCTGCCGCCCGCGCAGATCTCGTTCTTGTCCGATGTCGATGCGGAGCTCAAGGCCGCGCGCACGGCGGGGCTCCGCGACGGTGCTCTCGCGGCGCCACGCGGGTGCGCTCACGATCTCGGGCTTCGAGATGGCCAAGGCGATCACCGGCGTGACGACGCACGAGGCCCCGCTCACCATCTCCGTGATCACGAACGACCAGGACATGGCGGTGCTGAAGCATGTGGTGTCCGAAGCGCTCGCGCGTCATCCGCACGCGCCGGCGTACCTGGTCGCGGGCCACGGCCTGACGACCTGGGCGCGCGACGTGGACACGCTCAAGCGGCACCTGGAGGCGCTCGAGTTCTTGCTCAGCTGCCGGCTGAACGAGTGAGCCGAGTCTCGTAACCCTCGCTGCGCCTGCTACGTCGAAGCTGCGATGTCGAACCGTTTTGGTCCCTCCAGCTTGATGCTCGGTAACTTCGTGATCGGGACCAGCGTGCTGGCGCCGACCGGCATGATGCACGAGCTGTCCGAGGGGCTGGGGGTCAGCATCCGCCAGACCAGCTACCTGATGACGTTCGGCGCGATCGTGGTCTCGCTGGGCTCGCCGCTGCTGTCGTGGGCGACCAGTCGCTGGGATCGGCGGTGGTTGCTGGTGGGCTCGCTGGTCTGGATCGCGGTCGCGCAGGGGCTGGCGGCACTGGCCGAGAGCTTCACGCTGCAGCTGCTCTTGCGCCTGACGATGTTGTTTGCGGCGGCGCCGTTTACGCCGCAGGCAGCGAGCGTGGCGGGCATGCTGGTCGAGCCGGAGCGGCGGGCTTCGTCGATCTCGTACGTGTTCCTCGGCTGGTCGCTGGCTGCGGCCTTCGGCATGCCGCTGGTGGCGTTCGTCTCCGGTCACCTCGGCTGGCAGTGGACCTACGCATCGATCGCGGCGCTGAGTGCGCTGAGCGCGCTCTGGTTGCGGCTCAGCCTGCCGTCCGGGCTGCACACGCCTCCGGTGCAGCTCGCGTCGTGGGCCGAGCTCGCGCGCAACCAGCAGGTGGTGTGGCTGCTGCTGCTGACCGCGCTGGTGACCAGCGGCCAGTTCGCCGTGTTCACCTTCCTGGCGCCGTTGCTGACGCGGCTCGCGCATGCCGAGCCGAACACGGTGGGGCTGGTGTTCGCGCTCTCGGGCACGATGGGCTTCGTGGGCAACCTGCTGGCCACGCGGCTGGTGCGCGTACGCGGCACGTTCCGCACCGAGCAGCTGTCGGTGTCGATGTTGGTGCTCGGCGCGGGTGTGTTCGCGTTCAGCGGCGGCACGTTCGCGCTGATGGTGCTGGGCGTGGGCATCTGGGGGCTCGGCTTCGCGTCCACCAACTCGATGCAGCAGGCGCGCCTGGTGCAAGCGGCGCCGCTGCTCGCGGGCGCGGCGGTCTCGCTCAACACGTCGTTCCTGTACCTGGGGCAGGCGGCGGGCTCGGCGGTCGGCGGCTGGTTGTTCGAGGCCGGGCGCGACGCGATCATCGGCTACGGCGCGCTGGCGTTCATCGTCACCGGTGCCGGGGTGTTGCTGCTGACGCGCCCGGTCCGCGCGGAGCCGCAGCCAGCCTGAGCTTGCCTTTTTCGCGCGTCCGCGGCACGAACGCGGGATGAGCGCGATTGACGAGCGAGTGCGCGTGGAAGTCGAACGGGGCCGTGCGAGCCTGGTCTTGACCCGCGCCGACAAGCACAACGGCGTCGATCCGCCGATGTTGCGCGGCGTGCTGGCGGCGCAGCGTATGCTCAAGAAGCGCCGCGACGTGCGCGTGGTGATCCTGCGCGGCGAGGGACCCTCGTTCTGTGCCGGCATCGACGCCAAGCAGTTCTTCACGCCGTCGCTCGCCACTGCGGCGTTCATGAGCCAGCTCTGGTGGCCGGTGCGCAACTGGTTTCAGTCCTGGAGCATCGGCTTTCGCTCGCTGGGCGTGCCGGTGATCGCGGCCATTCACGGCAACTGCTTCGGCGCCGGCATCCAGCTCGCGCTCGGCGCGGACATTCGCTTCGCGACGCCGGACGCGCGCATCTCGATCATGGAGGCGCGGCTCGGGCTGGTGCCGGACATGGGCGGGCCCACGCTGCTGCGCGAGCTGGTGCCGCTCGACGTGGCCAAGGAGCTGACGTTCACGGGCCGCATCGTGAGCGGGCAGGAGGCGCTGGCGCTCGGGCTGGTGACACACGTGGCGGACGATCCGGTCGCGGCGGCGCATACGCTCGCGGACGAGATCATCGCGCGCTCGCCGGACTCGGTGGCGGCGGGCAAGTTCCTGCTGCAGAACGCGTGGGGCGCCGACGAGCCCCGCGCGCTGGCGCTGGAGCGGCGCTACCAGCGCCGCGTGCTGGGGCGCGACAACCAGCGCCGTGCGCTCGCGAGCGCGCAGAGCAAGGACGCACCGCCGTTCTTGAAGCGCGCGATCGAGTCCTGACGGCGTGGCCAAGGAGAGCTCGCAGACGGTCTGGGCGGCGATCGCCGCCAACCTCGTGATCGCAGTGGCCAAGCTGACCGCGGCGCTGGTCTCCGGCAGCTCGGCGATGTTCTCGGAGGCGATCCACTCGGTGGTCGACACCGGCAACGAGGTGTTGTTGCTGATCGGCTTGCGGCGCAGCGAGCTGCCGCCCGATGACGAGCACCCGTTCGGGCACGGCAAGGAGCTCTACTTCTGGAGCCTGCTGGTCGCGGTGTTGTTGTTCGGCATCGGCGGTGGCGTGTCGGTGTACGAGGGCATCCATCGCTTGCACGATCCGCGGCCCACGGGCGACGTGACGTGGAACTACGTGGTGCTCGGCATCGCCACGATCGCGGAGGGCGCGTCGTGGTTCATCGCGGCGCGTGCGCTCGTGGGTGGCAAGCGGCGTTCGCTCTTGCGTAGCCTGCACACCAGCAAGGACCCCTCGGTGTTCATGGTGTTCGGCGAGGACAGCGCGGCGCTGGCGGGCTTGCTGATCGCGTTCGTCGGCGTGTTGCTGGGACAGCTGCTGGAGAGCCACGTTCCGGATGCGGTCGCCTCGTTGCTGGTCGGGCTGGTGCTGTGTGCGACCGCCGCCTATCTGGCGATCGAGATCCGCGACCTGCTCGTGGGCGAGAGTGCCGAGCCGGAGGTGATCGCGGCGATCTCGGACGTGGTAGGCGGCAGCGAGCTGGCGCTGCTCTCCCGTCCACTCACGATGCACTTCGGCCCGGAGCGCATCGTGGTGGTGCTGGAGGTCGCGCTCGCGCAGCGCAGCGAGCCGGCCGTGCAGGTGATCGAGCAGATCGACGCGCTCAAGGCGCGCATCCGCGAGCGTGTGCCCGCGGTAAGGCGCGTGTACGTGTCGCTGTCGTTGGACAGCAGGTGACCTGCTACGGTGGAGCATGTCGTCATACCGCGCCGTGATCTTCGACATGGACGGCACCATCGTCGACAACATGCGCTTTCACTCCGAGGCCTGGGCCACGGTCGCGCGCAAGCTCGGGTCCACGCTCACGCCGGAGCAGTTCGAGCGCGACTTCGCGGGCAAGAAGAACGAAGAGCTGGTGCCGCTGCTCAGCGCGCAGCCGCTGTCCGCAGAAGAGGTCGCGCGCGTCTCCGAGGAGAAGGAGCTGCTCTACCGCGCGGCGTACGGGCCGCACCTGGCGCCGCTCGCGGGCTTCCGTGAGCTGGTCGCCTCGCTGCGGGCGCAGGGCATGAAGCTGCTGGTGGCGACCGCGGCGCCGCGGGCGAACCGCGACTTCGTGTTCGAGGGGCTGGGCCTGCACTCCGTGTTCGAGGGTGTGGTAGGAGCCGAGGACGCGGCGCGCGGCAAGCCGTTTCCGGACATCTTTCTGCGCGCATCCGAGCTGGCGGGGGTGCCGCCGGGCGAATGTTTGGTGTTCGAGGATGCCGTAAACGGGGTGCTCGCCGCGCGCGCAGCGGGCATGGACGTGGTGGCTGTCTTGACTACCACCCCCGCGGAGCTGCTCGCAGCGGCCGGTGCACGCTGGACGGTCACCGATTACCGCACGATCCCGGCCGAAGTGTTCCGCTGAGTCGCTTTCGTTCTCCGACCACCTACGATAAGCAGGTCTTGGGCGTTCGGAGGACGTGATGGAATCTTACGACTGGATTGTGATCGGCTCGGGCTTCGGAGGCAGCGTCGCGGCGCTGCGCCTCGCGGAGAAGGGCTACAGCGTGTTGGTGATCGAGAAGGGGCGGCGTTTCGGGACCAAGGACTTCGCGAAGAACAACGGGGAGCTCGCGAAGTGGATGTGGATGCCTTCGGCCGGGCTGAAGGGCATCTACCAGATGACGTTCATGGAGCACGTCACCATCCTGCACGGTGTGGGAGTAGGCGGTGGCTCGCTCACCTACGCGAACACGCTGCCGAAGCCGAAGCGGCCGTTCTTCACCGCGAAGAGCTGGGCGCACCTGGCGGACGACTGGGAAGCGGA
>DASUME010000927.1:0-7648 GCA_036277895.1 Polyangiales bacterium | reverse complement strand
TCACGACGTGCCCCCTGTCATCATTACTTGGCGAGCTCCACGAGCCCGGCCGCGCCCATGCCGCCGCCGATGCACATCGTGACGATGCCGTACTTGCCGTTGCGACGCTTCAGCTCGTACAGGATCGACGACACCAGCTTGGCGCCCGTGCAGCCCAGCGGATGGCCGAGCGCGATCGCGCCGCCGTTGACGTTGAGCTTCTCGTCCGGGATGCCGAGCTCACGCTTGCAGTAGAGAGACTGCGAGGCGAAGGCCTCGTTCATCTCGATCAGGTCCACGTCCTTGATCGAGAGGCCGGTCTTCTTGAGCAGCTTCTGCACGGCAGGCAGCGGGCCGATGCCCATGATCGACGGGTCGACGCCGACGGTGACGAACGCGCGGAAGAAGCCGAGCGGCTTCACCTTGAGCTCGTCCGCCTTGGCCTTGCTCATGACCAGCGCGAACGCTGCGCCATCCGAGAGCGGCGAGGCGTTGCCGGGCGTGACCGAGCCCTTGACCGCGAACGAAGGCTTGAGCGAGCCCAGGCCCTCCAGCGTGGTTTCCGGACGCGGCAGCTCGTCGCGCTTGAACTCGAACTCGACGCGCTCGTTGCCGTTGTAGCGAATGGCGCGCACCGGGATGATCTCCTGGTCGAACACGCCCTTCTCGACGGCCGCGCTGGCCTTCTTCTGGCTCGCGAGCGCGAACGCGTCCTGGTCCTCGCGCGAGATCTTGAAGCGGTTGGCCACGTTCTCGGCCGTGATGCCCATCGGCGTGTACGCGGTGGGGAAGCGCTCCATCACTTCCTTCGAAGCGGAGAGCTTGTTGCCGGTCATCGGCACCATCGACATCGACTCCACGCCGCCTGCGACGGCGACGTCGAACGAGCCGATCGCAATGCCGCCGGCCGCCAGCGCGATCGACTGCAGACCGCTGGAACAGAAGCGGTTGATGGTCTGCGCGCTGGACTCCTCGGGCAGACCGCCGAGCAGACCCACCATGCGCGCGATGTTCAGGCCCTGCTCGCCTTCCGGCATCGCACAGCCCACGATCAGGTCCTCGACCTCCGAGGGCTTCACCTGCGGCACACGCTTCATGAGCCCCGCGATCACGTCACCTGCGAGCTCATCGGGACGCTTGTAGGCGAGCGAGCCCTTGATGGCGCGCCCCACGGCCGAACGTACGGCCTCTGCAATGACGACTTCAGTTGTCATGACTATCTCCTCGAGAGGCTCAGTTACGAAGCGGCTTGTTGTTCTGGAGCATGTACTGCATGCGCTCGAGCGTCTTGGGCTCGCCCGTGAGGCTCACGAACGCCTCGCGCTCGAGGTCGAGCAGCTCCTGCTCGGTGACCTCGTGCGTGGCGCCGCTCGCGCCGCCATTGAGCACCACACCGAGCTTGCGGGCGATCAACGCGTCGTGTTCGGACGCATAACCACCCGCCACCAGGGTGTCCACCATCATGTTGATGGTGGCGATGCCGCTCTCGCCGGGCAGCACGAACGCGCGCGGCAGGGGCGGGTGGTAGCCGGACTCCGCGAGCCCGATCGCACGCGCCTTGGCCTCGGCCACGCGGCGCGCCTTGTCGAACGAGACGCCGTCCGTCTTGCGGAAGTAGCCGAACGCCTGCGCCTCGGTGGCGCTGGTGGCGACCTTCGCCATCGCGACGTTCTTGAAGATCTGCGTCACCACGTCGTACGTGTTGATGGTCGTGCCCTCGGGGTACGACTCCAGCGCCTTGTAGAGCAGGTTGACGTTGCCGCCGCCGCCCGGGATCAGGCCCACGCCGACCTCGACCAGGCCGGAGTACGTCTCCGCCGCCGCCTGCACCGCGTCTGCCGCGAGGCAGACTTCCAGACCGCCGCCGAGCGTCATGCCGAACGGCGCCGCCACCACCGGCACGCGCGCGTAGCGCAGCCGCTGCACGGTGTTCTGGAGGTTCTTCACGATCTCCGCGATCTCGTCGTACTTCTTCTGCATCGCCGTCATGACGATCAGGAAGAGGTTCGCGCCGACCGAGAAGTTGTCGCCCTCGTTGGAGAGCACGATGCCGCGGAAGTCCTGCTCGGCGCGGTCGATCGACTGGTTGAGCAGCGCGATGACGTCGCCGTCGAGGCTGTTCATCTTGGTCTTGTACTGGAAGCCCAGGATGCCGTCGCCGAGGTCCCACGCCACCGCGCCGGTGTTCTCCAGCACGGGCGCGTTGCCCTTCTTCAGGATGTCGAACGTGGCGTAGCGTGCGTCGGCCGCGCGCGGCGTGTAGTCGCCCTTGACCAGGTCGTACACGGCGCCGTCTTCACGGTAGAAGCTCTTGGCGCCGCTCTGGCGCATCTTCTTGATCGTGTCCGGGAGCGCGATGCCTTCCTTGAGCATGCGGTCGGTGGTCTCTGCAAAGCCGAGCGCATCCCAGGCCTCGAACGGACCGATCTCCCAGTTGTAGCCCCACTTCATCGCGTCATCGATCGCGACGACGGAGTCACAGATCTCCGGGATGCGGCGCGCCGAGTACGCGAGCGAGCGCGACAGCAGCTTCCACGCAAACGCGCCGACCTTGCCCTCGGTCGCGATCGTCTTCTTCAGGCGTGCCTTGGGGTCGTCGATCTTGCTGAGCGCCTTGGTGGCGGTCTTGATCGCTTCGTCGCCGCCCTCGGGCCGGTACTCGAGCGTCTTGTAGTCGAAGACGAGCTTGTTCTTGCCCTCGCGCTTGTAGAAGCCGCCCTTGGTCTTGTCGCCGAGGTACTTCTTCTCCAGCATCGTCGCGACGAACTTCGGCAGCTTGAACACCTCGCGCTCTTCGTCGTCGACGAGCGAGTCGTAACAGTTCTGCGCCACGTGGGCCATGGTATCGAGGCCGACCAGGTCCGCCGTGCGCAAGGTGGCGCTGCGCGGATGGGCCATCGGCGTGCCGGTGATCGCATCGACGTCTTCGGGCGTGAGGCCGTCTTCGAGCATCAGGTGCGTGGCGAGCGCGCTGCCGTAGACGCCGATTCGGTTGCCCACGAAGTTGGGCGTGTCCTTGCCCACCACGATGCCCTTGCCGAGCACGTCCTCGCCGAAGCGCGTGACCAGGTCGAAGATCTTGGGATCCGTGTCCGGACCCGCGACCAGCTCGAGCAGCTTCATGTAGCGAACGGGGTTGAAGAAGTGCATCACGAGCACGCGCTTCTTGAAGTCCGGCGTGCGGCCCTCGACCATGTCGTGGATGCGCAGACCCGAGGTGTTCGACGCGACGATCGCGTGTGCGGGCAGGATCTTCTCCAGCTTCGCGAACAAGGCGCGCTTGGCGTCGATCTGCTCGATGATCGCCTCGATCACCAGATCACAGTTGGCCAGCTTCTCGAGGTCGTCTTCCGTGTTGCCGACCGTCACCAGGCGCGCGGCGCTCTTGTGGAAGAACGCAGCAGGCTTGGACTTGACGGCCTTCTCGAGGCCCCCGGCGGCGAACTTGTTGCGCGCGGCCTTCTTGGTCTTCTCATCGTCCTTCAGGTTCGGAGGGACGATGTCGAGGAGCACTACTTCGAGTCCGGCGTTGGCGAAGTGCGCGGCGATGCCGCTGCCCATCACGCCCGCGCCGATGACGCCTGCGCGCCGAATCGGGATCGTCATTGGTCTGTCTCCGTGTCGGGGCCCGTACCTGCCGGGCCGCGGTCCGCTCTCAATGTAGCCAATGGCAACATTCGCTGCCAGCTCACCGGGTCTTCATGTTGCATCCGCTCGCCAGCAGGCGCACGAGGAAAGGCCGGCGGGTCGAAGGACGCTGTGATTTCGCCGCTGAACGATGCAGGACCCAGACCCGGCGAGCACGGTGTCTGGCTGCCCTGGTTCGGCGCGGACTACAGCGCGCTGTTCTGAGTCGCGTGGTTGCGGCGAGAACGAGTGGCTGGACCAGAGACGCCCTCTTCGGCTTGGACCACACGCGCTGGCACGCGAGTCCCCATTCGTTGCATCGAACATGGGGCCACGTCACCCGCTACCGTCGGGGGACAAAAAGTCGCGACACTTGGCACCTTGCGTACGGACGGTGGTAGCCTCCCAGCCGAGGACAGCCTCAGGGGAGCCTTCGATGGCGACTGTGGAACGGGGAGAGCACGCGCTGCGGCGCCTGCACATGCTCGCCGCGTTATCGCGTGCGACAACGGATCTGCATGATCGCGCGGTGTACTGCCTGCGCGCGCGCGACTTGCTCGCCTCGTACACGCGCGACTTCAGGTTCGTGGAGCTCTACCCGCTGGAGCGCGACGCGGCGGTCTCGCAGAGCGCGCGCTGGCCGCTCGCTGCAGTCGGACGCGAGCCGCAAGTCGTGCAAGACGAGGGGGAGCCGGTCTGGCTCGCGTCGCTTCACGCCGCGTACGACGAGACGGCATTCGCCGTGCTCGCGCTCGGCCTCGGCGAAGGCTGGGGTGACGACCAACCCGTGCTGCAGCTGCTCACGCGCCAGCTCGAGCAAGGTCTGCTCGACGCGCGGCTCGCGCACGAGCGCGCCCAGGACGAGCTGACGCGCACGCTGTTCCAGCTCTCGCCGGTCGCGATCTGCGTCACGGGTGGGCCCGAGCACCGCTACCTGCTCGCCAACCGCAGCTACAAGCAGATGGTGAACAAGGAAGATCTGGTGGGCCACACGGTCACCGAGGTCTGGCCGGAGATCATCGACTCGCCGTTGCTGGCGGTGTTCGATCGCGTGTACACGACGGGCGAGCCCTACGTGACGGAAGAGTTCGCGACCTACCTCGATCGCGACGGTGACGGCATCGCCGAGGAGTGCTTCTTCCGCTTCAACCTGGTCGCGACGCGCGATCCCGCGGGGCACATCACCGGCTGGACGTGCACTGCGGCCGAGATCACGGGGGCGGTACGCGCGCGCCGTGAAGCGCAGCACGCGCGCGCGCTCGCCGAGCAAGCCAACCGCGCCAAGGACGAATTCCTCGCCATGCTCGGCCACGAGCTCCGCAACCCACTCGCTCCGATCACTACTTCGCTCTACCTGATGGAGAAGCAGGGAGGCGAGCGCTTCGCCTCCGAGCGCGCGATCATCCAGCGTCAGGTGGATCATCTGGTGCGTCTGGTGGACGACTTGCTCGACGTCGCGCGCGTGACGGGAGGCAAGGTGCGGCTGCAGAAGCGCGCGCTCGAGCTGAGCACGGTGGTGCGCGAGGCGGTGGAGCAGGTGAGCTCGGTGCTCCGAGAGCGCGCGCAACGTCTGTCGGTGTACGTGCCCGAGCGCGGCTTGATGGTGCACGGCGATCTCGAGCGGCTCGCGCAGGTGGTCAGCAACCTGCTGACGAACGCCGCCAAGTACTCGCACGACGGCGCGGAGATCACGGTCGACGCGCGCGGCGAGGGAGGGCGTGCCGAGCTCACCGTGCGCGACCTCGGGATCGGGATCCCTGAAGAGATGATGCCGCGTCTGTTCGACCTGTTCGTGCAGGAGCGCCAGGCGCTCGACCGCGCACGCGGCGGCCTCGGGCTCGGCCTCGCGATCGTGCGCGGCATCGTGGCGGCACACGAGGGCAGCGTGCGCGCTCACAGCGATGGGCCGGGCAGAGGCAGCGCGTTCGTGGTGGAGCTGCCGCTCGCGACGGGCGCCGAGCTGGAGGTCTCACCGCCGCGAGCGCCGGCTGCCGTGTCGCCCGCTCCCGCGCCGGGTCCCGCGCGCATCCTGATCGTCGACGACAACCGCGACGCGGCCGTCACGCTCGCGCAGGTGTTGCGCGGGCTCGGCCAGGAGGTGGAGGTGGTGTTCGACGGCGAAGCTGCCTTGGCCGCCGCGCGCACGTTTCGGCCTGCACTGGCCTTGCTCGACATCGGCCTGCCGGGGCTCGATGGCTACACGCTCGCGGGCCGCTTGCGCGCGCAACAGGCTCCCGGGCGCGTGCGGCTGGTGGCCGTCACAGGCTACGGCCAGGCCGGCGATCGCGAGCGCGCCTTCGCCGCCGGCTTCGATGCGCACGTGGTCAAGCCGCTACGCGTGGAGACCATCGAGTCCATGCTCGAGGACCTGCACGCCGAGGGGGAGGCTCAGCCGGCTGTTTGAGCGTGGGCGCCGAGGCGTGCCCGCGCGGCAGGCGGAAGCTGGCGCCGCGGCCGAGCTGGCTCTCCACCCCGAGCCCGCCGCCGTGCATGCGCACCAGCGAGCGCGAGATCGACAGCCCCAGGCCAGCGCGAGGCCGATCACGGCCGTGAGCACGGCGCTGGTGGCGATCACGCGGGACAGGTCGAAGCCGAGGTGCGGATCAGCGCCACCAGCACGGTGCCGGTGGTGACCAGATCCGGCACGATCCGCGGCAAGCTCGGCCGGACGCGCGCGACCAGACCCTCGAAGACCAGGATGCTCGCCGACAGGATGATCGCGATCGTGCCGGTGAGCGCAGCGGCGTCGAACGCGAGCGTGAAGAAGTTCGAGATATCAGCGCGGGTCTACCACCAGCGCGGCGTCTTCTCGATGAACGTCATCAGGCCGTCGTACTTGGGCGCCTTCGCGCGCGGCTGATCGAGGTACTCCAGCGAGCCCCAGCGCCCGTGCTTGCTGGGCGAGGCCACGTCCGTGAAGTGCACGAACAGGTTGCCGCCGGCCTTCTTCCAGCCCTCCAGGTAGTCGAGGTAGACCTGCTTCATGCGCGGGTCGCGGCCCACCGCATCGGCCAGTTTGTTGAGCTTCTCGTTGTCTTCGGTGCCCGCGATGCCGGCGAACGACTCGCCGCCTTCGTACGCGATCAGGTCGATCTTGTACTTCTTGGCGAGCTCGGCGTGCGCCTTCACGGCCTCGAACGAGCGCGGCAGCGAGCGCGCGTGCAGGTCCTTGATCACGTCATCGACGCTGGCGTTCTCCCACTTCTTCGCCTCTTCGGGCGACAGGTACTCGCCGCCGAAGTAGGGCGCGACCGCGAGTGCGTCGACGTGGCTCTTGGTGTCGCCGTAGTTGAGCAGCGCCTCGGCCACGCCGTAATTCGCCACCTGCGTACCGATCACGCGCACCACGCGGTTCATCTTGCCCGCGAAGACCTTCTCCCAGATCTTGTGCACCTCGGTGGAGCGCCTGGAGTGGTACTTGTATTGCGCCTCCCAGCCCTGGCCGAGCTTGAGCTTCTCGCCTTCCTTGGTGGCGTAGTCGGCCTGCGGGAAGATGCCGTTCCAGACCTCGTTGGACCACTCGACGTAGGCCTTGAGCTCGGGGTCGAGGTTGTCGCGCACGTAGCTCGCGAACTTGGTCACGTACTCGTCGTCCGCGGCGTTCGGGATGTTGAACCACGGATCGATCTTCAGCCGGTTCGCGAGCGCGACCATGATCTCGAGCGGCACGCCGTCGCGCCAGCGCACGTCGCTCGGCTTGGGCCGGTCCTTCCACAGCCGCTCCTTGCTCTCGTTGGTCTTCATCCAGTCCATGAAGCGCACGGTAGAGTAGGGCGCGATGCGCGACAGGAACTTGGGGTGGAAGATCTGCTGCTCGCTGTTGTGCTCGAAGGCCACGCACTGCGCGCCGCCCGCGCACTTGTTCGTCGCGTCGCAGTACTTGGTGTTGTCGTTGCTGCAGGCGCCGCCGGGCAGCAGCAGGCGGATCGGGTGCGGGTACGCGCTCGGCGTGGGGATGGTCTTGATCAGCAGCGCGAAGTTGCTCTTGCCGTCGCTGCGGATGATCTCGCGGCCGACCTTGCGGCTGGTGCCGGTGGCCCCC
>DASUME010000926.1:0-3794 GCA_036277895.1 Polyangiales bacterium | reverse complement strand
CCGGGCTACTGTTGCCCGCCCAGCATGGCTGTCGCGAAGAAACAAGAGACGAAAGTCGTACCGTTCCCGGGCGATCCAGAGGTGACGGCCGAGTCGGCGCGCACGCTGGGCTTGAGCGAAGCGGAGCTCGCACGCGCTCATAAAGAGCTCGGACGCGCGCTCACGCGAGCTGAGCTAGGCGTGCTCGCGACGATGTGGTCGGAACCCGAGTCGCAGAAGGTCGCACGCGCGCACACACGCCGTCTTCCCACCACCGGGCCCCACGTGTTCAAGGGCTTGAGCGACGCCGCCGGTGCGCTCGAGCTCGGAGACGGCTTCTGCGTCGTGGTCGGCCTCGGCCGCGCGCAGATCGGCGCGGATCTCGAGAACACCGCCGCCAGCGCCAGCGATGCCCTGCGCGACGTGATCGCGCTCGGGGCACGGCCACTGGCCCTGCTCGACGCGGTGCGCCTCGGGGCCTCCGACGACGCGGAGACCGCACCTTCCCTGCGCCGCTTCGCGGGCTCGCTCGGCGAGTACGCACGCAGCGCGGGGGTGCCGGTGGTCAGCGGCGATCTGAAGTTCGACCGCCGCCATGGCGCGCAGCCGCTGGTGCAGCTGATCGCACTCGGCGTGGTGCGGCAGGACGCGGCGATCGAGAGCCGCGCCACGGGCCTCGGCAACACGGTGGTCTGCGTCGGTACGCCGGCCTCGGACGCGCTGGCGCTCAAGCGGCTGACCGACGGCTGCCTGGCCGCGTACCGCAGTGGCTCGGTCGAGGGCGCCCACGCGGTGGCCGCTTCGGGCGTCGCGGGCGCAGGCCTGCGCCTGGCCGAGAGCGGCTCCACGGGCCTCGAGCTCGACCTCGACAGCATCGGCGCCGGCTCGCCGCACGAGCTGCTCGCGCAGAGCACGGGCCAGCGCCTGCTGTTGATCGTGAAGAAGGGCCGCGAGGACAGCGTGGTCGAGCTGTTCCGCGGGCACGAGCTCGAGGCCAAGGTGATCGGGCGCGTGACCAACACCGAGCGCCTGGTCTGCAAGGCGAGCATCGACGGCAAGCAGGCCGTGGTGCTGGACCTGCCGGTCGCGCTGCTGACGCGTGATGCGCCGTCGTACGAGCGTCCCGCCAAGGCCGTTCAGATCGACCAGACCGCTCCCCAGATCACGCTCAAGCGCAACGAAGACGCGGAGACCGAGCTGGTGCGCCTGCTCGGCTCGGCGAACGTGGGCAGCCGCGACTGGCTGCTCAAGAAGCTCGACGGCGGCAAGAGCAAGGGACCCATCGGCGACGCGGTGGTACTGCGCGCCGGGGAAGACGGAGCCGAGAAGCTCGTCGTCGTCGCGGTCGACGGCAACGCGCGCTACCTGGAGCTCGACCCGCGCCAGGGTGCCGCGATGGCGGTAGCCGAGTGCGCGCGCAACCTGGTCTGCGTGGGCGCGGAGCCGGTGGGCCTGGCGCACGCGCTGACGCTCGGCGAGAGCGAGCAGCCGGAGGCGATGTTCCGGCTCTCGAACGCGGTCGACGGCGTACGCGAAGCGTGCCTGGCGCTGAAGCTGCCCGTGATCGCCAGCTCGGTGACGCTGGAAGCGAGCGCGGTGCCGAACACGCCGGTGATCGCGGTGGTCGGTCACCTGCGCGCGGCCGAAGATCGCATCGGCATGGGCTTCGGGCGGCAGGCGGACAACATCGCGCTGCTCGGCGGCCAGGGTTCCGGCAACCTCGCGGGCTCCGAGTTCGTGGCCGCGCGCGAGAAGGAGCTGCGCGGCGCGCCGCTGGCGCTCGATC
This sequence comes from Polyangiales bacterium, assembly GCA_036277895.1. GTDB lineage: Bacteria > Myxococcota_A > Polyangia > Polyangiales > DASUME01 > DASUME01. The sequence goes on along the minus strand of DASUME010000926.1, from coordinate 2,029 downwards.
TCGCCGCCGAGGTGAAGCTGCAGCGTGCCGTGCTGGAGCTGGCGCGCGAGCACCTGCTGTCGAGCGCGCACGACGTGAGCGAGGGCGGCCTGGGCATCGCGCTGGCCGAGAGCTGCATCGCCGGCCGCATCGGCTGTTCGGTGGAGCTACCCAAGCCGGGGGAGAGCGCCGGCGGCCCGGACGTGCTGCACCAGCTGTTCAACGAGGAGCCCTCACGCGTGGTCGTGAGCTTCCCGCCCGAGCAGCGCCAGAAGGTGCAAGACCGCTGCAGCGCCCTCGGCGTGCCCTTCGAGTTCCTGGGCTTCGTGGGCGGTGACGCCCTCGAGATCGAGGAAGTCTGCGACGTGCCCGTCCAGGTCCTCGAGGAGTCCCACTCGCGGGCACTCGAGCGCCTCGTCGGCGAGTGATCCGCCTCGTTGACGTTGTCGTCGACGTGATCGTTGACGTTGACGATCCCTCGGGATGACAAGAGCAGTGACGATCGCTTGGCATGCGTTGCCTGGCGATCGTCAACGTCAACGATCACGACTACGTCAACGTCAACGTTGAGAATTACTCCGCCGCGATCGTCTCGGGGGGCGGCACGTCGAGCACGGTGCCGGTGCGGTCGAGCTTGCGCCAGCCGTGGCGGGCGCCGCGCACGGCGGCGATCATCGCCTTCAGCGAGACCCAGTACATCATCTGGCGGTACGTGAAGCGCTGGATCAGCAGCATCCACAGCCAGCGCACGGGCTTGCCGTCGAGCACGAAGGCCAGCAGCGAGCCGCACACGTCCATCAGCAGGAACGCGACGTAGCCGGCGGCGAAGGCCTCGAAGTCGCCGCGCAGCAGCGACAGCACCATCACCAGGTCGCCGATCGGGCTGATCGCCGCGAACAACACCTGGAACACGACCATGTTCGGCAGGCCGATCCAGCCCAGCGTGCCGTGGAAGAAGACCTTGCGGTGCTTGTACAGGCACTGGTAGGTGCCGTAGGTCCAGCGGAAGCGCTGCTTGAGCAGGCCCTCCACCGTCTCCGGCGCCTCCGTACGGCCGATCGCGCGCGGCTCGTACACGATGCGGCCGCCCGCGCGCAGCACGGTCAGCGTGAGGTCGGCATCCTCGGTCAGCGTGTCGCTGCTGTAGCCGCCCACCGCGAGCACCTTGTCGCGGCGCCACGCGCCGAGCGCACCGGGCACCACGCTGATGGTGTTGAGCAGCGCGAACGCCCGCCGGTCGAAGTTCTGGCTGGTGACGTACTCGATCGCCTGAAAGCGCGTCAGCCACGAGTTCACGTTGCCGACCTCGACGTTGCCGCACACCGCGGTCACCTCGGGATCGACGAAGTGCGCGACCAGCCGCTCGATCGAGCCCGCCGTCACCAGCGTGTCCGCATCGACCGCGATCACGAATTCGCCGGCCGCGTGCTGCAGGCCGAAGTTCGCCGCGTGCGCCTTGCCGCCGTTGGGCTTGGTCAGCAGCCGCACGCGCGGCTCCTTCTGCGCCGCGCGCCGCGTGACCTCCGCGGTGTCGTCGGTGGAGCCGTCGTCGATCACCAGGATCTCGACGTTCTCGTAGCCAGCGCCGACGATCGACGCGATCGTGCGCTCGATGACCATGCCCTCGTTGTAGGCGGGCACCAGGATCGTCACCAGCGGCGCGAAGCCCTCCGGCAGCTGCTTGGACTCCTTGCGCGCCTGGATCAACACCAGGCAGCCGAGCATCACCACGCGCACGATCGCGAGCACGGTGCAGCCGAAGAACAGCACGCTGAGCGCGATCCAGCCCCAGCTGCGTGCACGCGCGACGCTCAGGTTGCCCCACGCCATCGCACGCTCCGACAAGCTCAGCGGCTCGAGCAGGTCCGCGCGCGGCACGCCGATGTACTCGTCGAGCCCCACGAAGCGATAGCCCCGCTTCTTCAGCTCCGGCACCGCGATGTGCAGCGCCGCGATGGTCTGCGAGCGGTCGCCACCGGAGTCGTGCAGCAGCACCACGTGGCCGCCCTGCTCCGCCTGCTCGATCATGCGCTGTGCGATCACCTTCGCG
>DASUME010000925.1:0-5374 GCA_036277895.1 Polyangiales bacterium | reverse complement strand
GTGGTCGCGATGACCAGCACGTCCTCGTTCGCCAACGCGCGCAGCGTGGGCAGCAACAAGTCCTCGGCATTCGTCGACACCGTGCCCTGCGTGACGTGCACCACCTTGCGGCTGCCATCGAGCTCACTCCACCAGCTGGGTGGCTCGAACGTGCGGCTCGGCTCGGGCAAGAACGGTCCGACGAACTCGACCGCCGCGGGCAGGTCGCTGCGCGGGTACTCGAAGCTGGGCACGCACGTCTGCAGATACGCCCGCGCGCGGATCGGCGAGCCCAGGAACGTCTCCGCCATGTCGGCGTGCAGCCCGAGCTGGCGGCGCATGGCGCGATAGCGCGCGTTGTGGCGACGAAAGACCACGCGGTCGACCAGCAGGCGCAGCACGCGATTGCGCAGTCGGCCCAGCGCGCTCGAGCTGGGCGGCAGCGCGAGCCCGAACGGCGCCGTGTCGCGGCTCGGGAACGCCATCGCGCTGATCCCGTACGTGACGTAGGGCATGCCGTGACGCTGGGCGTAGAGCGGCATGCCGGTGAAGCAGTCGTCGTGCACCATCAGGTCGAAGTCGTGCTCGGCCTGCAGCGCTTCCAGGTCCGCGAGTTGCCCCGGGATCGGATCGACGAACAGACACTCCATACCGAGCCTCATCTGCGCGAAGCCGCGAAGCCCCGCCAGCTCGGGGAAGGCGCCCTCCAGGTCGCCGTCGTCGAAGTCGCCCTGACTCATCGGAACGAACCGCGCGCCCGAGGCTTCGACGGTCGCGCGGTACTTCTTGCCCGTGTACCAGCAGACCTCATGACCACGCCGCGTGAGCTCTTGCGCGATCGGCAGACCCGGGCGCACGTGACCGAGCAACGGAACGGATGCGATCAGAATTCGAGACATGTCCGGCGCGAGAGCAAGCCTCGCACCAGCCAGAACCGATGTATTCTCGCGAGGCGGCGAGGTAGCAGACCGGGCACGGCCCAACGTTGTGCCCGGAACGGCCCAAGCATTCCTCATCCGCGCCCTGGAGGCCGCCCTGATGTCTCTGCCGACCAGAAGACTCGCCGCGCTACTGATCGTCGCTAGCGCGTGCAGTAACTCGGAGCGCACGGAGCCGCTCGCCGCGATCACGAGCTTCGACTGCGGCTCGTCGCTGCCCGACAAGCGCGGCGAGCTGCTGCGCGCGATGCAGCTCGGCGGGCCGGGTGGCGCCGCCTGGAACTGGGATGGCGGCGCGCTGGTATGCGAGGTGCGCATCTCGCTGCCCTGCCACGCGCGACCGATCGTCACCGTCAGCGCCGGCACGCACGCACGGACCGCGCAGGTCAGCCACCCTTCCCCCAAGACCGCCATCGCACACGCAACCATCCCGCCCGCCCTCTGGCAAGCCGCCCTCTCCAGGTCTGCGCAACCCTTCGCCCAGCTGCAGCTACGCGCGCGAGTCGAGGGCCGCTGCACGGGCGGCGACGAGCGAACGTTCACGGCGAGCGACGTCTTCAACGCCGGCTTCGCGTCCGGCGAGTGAGCGCCTACGCGGAGCCTGAGTGCGAGGAACAGGACTTGAACCTGCACACCTTGCGGTACCGGATCCTAAGTCCTAGCTTTCAGGTCGTTTTGCCGGCGAATTTGAACGTGATCGGCCTGGCTCCACCATGGCTCCACGCGCTGGATCGGCCCGGAACGCCGAAGGCCGCCACCCAGCAAAGGGAAGCGGCCTCCAGTCCCGCGCACGAGGGCGGTCGGTTCAGAGCATACGCGGAGGGCCGAGCGGTGGCCACGGACAGATGCGCTGCCAGACGCGCGGCTGCGGGCAGAAGCACGGCCGGGTACCCGGGCTCGGCTGGACGATGTTGTACGAGGTGCCGCCGCACCGGACGCAGCAACGCAGGGTCGGCAGGTGCGGTCCGTGGTACCAGCACCGCCGGCCGTCACGCAGCGGTTTCACGTCTCGGCCTTGCGCTTGCTCGGCTTGACGGGCTGGCCGCGCTGCAGCAGCTCGATGGCGCGGTCGGTCTCCCCGGGCGCCAGGTGCATGTAGCGGAGCGTGGTGGTGAGCGACTTGTGCCCGGCGAGCTTCTGGATGACGGGCGCGGGCGCGCCGCGCATCGCGAGGTGGCTGCAGAAGCTGTGGCGGAGGATGTGGACCTCGCCCGTGCAGCTCTCCTTCGGCAGCTCGGCCGCGGTCTGGATCTCGGTCATCCAGGTGCGGATGGTGCGAGCTCCGGCGCGCAGCGGGCCCTCGCGCTTGGGCATGCGCTTGTACGTGGGCACCAGCAGCCGCGGCGACTTGAGGTGGCGGTGGGCTGCGATCGCGGCGGCCAGTCGGTCGGTCATGGGGATGATGCGCGCGGCCATGCCCTTCGTCTCGCTGACGTGCCCGCGCCACTCGGACTGGCTCACCTCGAGCTTCTTGTTCCGGGTGTCGCACCGGGCCTGGTCGAGAGCCATGATCTCGCCGCGGCGCAGGCCCGCGTCGCCACCCAGGAGCATTACGAGGTAGTGGGCGGCCCCGAGCTCGCGCGCGGCGTCGACCATCACCTCGAACACATCGAAGTCGTAGAAGTCGGGGACGGTGTTGCTGACTTTCAGTCGGGTGATGCGGCAGGGCATCTTGTCGAGCACGTGCCACTCGATCGCGGTCTTGAGCACGATCGACAGGAGCGCGAGGGTGTTGTTGACCGTGCCCTTCTCGAGCTTCCTCTCGCCGAGCATCCAGGCCTTGAGCTTCTGCACCTCCTCGGTCGAGATTTCCTCGAGCCCCATGTGACCGAGGCGCGGCTGCAGGTAGGCGCGGTAGCCGAACTCCTTGGACTCCTCGCCCGCAGGCTTGTGCGCGTTGGCCTTGACGTGGTCGCGGAGGAAGCGCGGCCAGAACGCCGAGAGCGTCGGCACCTCCACCTTCTTCACGACCTTGGGCGCGAGGCCCTTGGTGAGGATCTCGCGCTCGCGCTGCTGGGCCCAGCGCTCCGTGCCTGACTTGCTGGTGGCCGGGGACTTGCGGCGCTCGCGGACGACGACGCCGTCTGGCATGCGGATGATGAAGTCGACCTCGAGGCCGTCTACTTTGCCGCGCTTCTTATGCGGACGGATCGTGTATCCCATGGCTCCCGCTTCCTCGATTTGCCTCCACCCACTGGCGCAGGCGTGCTTCGTCGAACATCAACTGCGTGCCGAGCTTCACGATCGCTTCCGGGGGGAAGACGCCGCGCGAGACCTTGTTGTAGATCTCCTTGCGCGAGCAGCCGAGCCACTCGGCCACCTGGGTGGGCTTCATCAACACGGGTAGCTTCGTCGCTGCACTCATCGTCCCCTCCCCTTCACTCCAAGCTCATCGCCCGCGCATCCCCCGCGCGGTGTTAGTCGTTCAGCATCCGGATCACGTGCCCGACGACTTTCGCGTCTTGCGGGACGACGGCGTTGCCGAGCATTCGCTCTCGGTCCACCCGTCCGGGAAGCCCATGAACCACTCGAGCCACGTCGGGTTCAGCGGTCCAGAGCCGATCGCTGTCGCAAGTCCATCTCGCGACGTTGGCGACGCCCCCATGCGATTGTGGTTGCCACTCACCGTAAGCGTCGGTAGGACGCCGCGAAGGCTCAGGCGCACGGGTTGCCCCTCTCGGCCCGCAGCCCCCCCCCGATTGTTGCCGTACTGCTGCGCTGTCAGCGTCGGCAACATGCGTACTTGGTTCGCTAGTGAGGTGCGTTCGCCGTTCGATTGCGAGTTGTGAGTCGACTTCGTGGTCAACGTCAACAGCGCCATGCGTGCGACCAGGCGAGGCGACTTGCGGCGCAGCTCTGCCGGATTCGCTCCGTACCCCCGACGCGCATCGCTCGCGCACGGAGTCGGCAACGGCACAGGCAACGATGAAAACGCGTGCCCGTTCGTGGGGTGCGCCGCAATCGCTCGCGCTAAGCGGGATCGGAAAGCTCGCATAGCCGAGCCGTCCCAACTCTCCACGGACTGCGTCGACATACTTGCCAGCGCCAGATCGAACGTTCTCGATGACGACCCACCGCGGGCGGCACTCGTCAACGATGCGAGCGAACTGGTACCAGAGGCCGCTGCGAGTACCAGCGAGGCCAGCTCGCTTGCCCGCACTCGAGATGTCCTGGCAGGGGAACCCTCCGCAGATGAGGTCCACGGGAGCGAGAGTTGCGCCTCCGACTGTGCAGACGTCTTCATGTTGCAGCGCCTCTGGCCAATGACGCGCGAGCACAGCGCGACACTTGGCGTCCTTCTCCACTTGCCACAGCGTTGGACCCAAGCCGGCCCATTCGAGGCCAAGTTCAAGTCCACCGATACCGCTAAAGAGGGAGCCGATGCTCAGCGTCACGGTAACCTCTGATTGATGCGCTGGGTGAGCAGCACGGCCGCCCACGGCGTGAGCGCGTTGTAGCGGAACGTGAACTTGCCGACGTAGCCGAGGTCCACCTGCACGATGGCGTACTCGTCCTCGGCGTAGATGCGGACGACGGGGTCAGTCACGGCGCACCTCCGCCGCCTTCCGCTCGCTATGCGGGCGCCAGCTCAGGCAGTTGCCGCACGTGACGCTCGCCCACAGATCGGCGAGGCGCGGGTTCTTGGCGCCGCACATCGCGCGCGGCTCGCGGCCGAGGTCGGCGCGCTTGTGCGTCTTCTTCTCAGCCATCTGCGTCCTCCGCCTCTTCCTCGTCAGCCTCCGCTGCCAACTGCCGCTTCAACTGCTCGGTGAGCGTGGGGTCGAGGAACTCCTCGTACTCGACGTGGCGCTCCATGGTGTAGACGCGGACTTCCTTCGTCTCGTCGTCGATGACCGCGACGTCAACTGTCTCGTCGTCGTCTGCATCCCAGTTCCACGCGCACCACTGCTGTGCGGCGGCTGCGTGGTTCGACGCGTCGAACTCTTCCTCGTCGTCGCGACCCTGCGCCAGCGCCCAGACACCATAGCTACCCACGCCCCACCCCCTTCCCGTCTGCAGACTTGATCACCCGCAACGTCCGCGCCTTGCCGTCCACCCACTCGACGTAGCCCTTGCGACGCAGCGCCCAGAGGTGATCGAGCATGCCGTGCGGCCCCTTGAGGCCCACGGCGTCCATCAGCTCACGCGTGGTCGGCGCGTAGCCGTGCTCGGCGCGGAATCTCGTGATGTGCACGAGGATGGCGCGCTGGCGCTCGGTGAGCGGGAGCGGCGACTTCTGTACCGGGTAGCCTGCCTCCGGGCGGTCCGCTTCGTTCGGCCACAGCAGCTCGACGAGCTGGTCGCCAAAGCTGTTCCACGCGATGAGGTCTGCTTCCTTCGAGCAGCACTCTGCGATCGCCTCGTCGTAGGTCGGGCAGATCTTGCGATGCACGAGTTCGGTGTTGGTCGGTTCAGCCACCGGACGCCTCCTCACGCAGGCGGTCCAGGACCGAGCC
>DASUME010000924.1:0-7590 GCA_036277895.1 Polyangiales bacterium | reverse complement strand
CATGTTCTTCGCCGACCGCTTCTTCGGCTACGACGACGCCGTGTACGCGAGCCTGCGCCTGCTCGAGATCGTGGCCAGCGCGGGTCGCCCGCTGCACCAGCTGCTCTCGGACGTGCCCACCACCTACTCCACCCCGGAGCTTCGCGTGGACTGTCCGGACGACGTGAAGTTCGGGCTGGTGCAGCGCGTGCTCGATCACTACCGCCCCACCCACTCCGTGATCGACGTCGACGGCGCCCGCATCCAGTTCGATGACGGCTGGGGCCTGGTGCGCGCCTCGAATACGCAGCCGGTGCTCGTGCTGCGCTTCGAGGCCGGCAGCGAAGGGCAGCTCGCACAGATCCGCAGCGAGGTCGAAGCGACGGTCGCCCGGCTCTCCTGAGCTCAGGCGTCAGTCCGGCTCGTACGCCAGATTCGACTGCAGCCAGCGCTCGACGTCGCGCACCTTCATGCCCTTGCGCGCGGCGTAGTCTTCGATCTGGTCCTTGCCCAGCGAGCCCACGCTGAAGTAGTGCGCCTTGGGGTGTGCGAAGTACATGCCGGACACGCTCGCGGCCGGCGTCATCGCGAGCTGCTCGGTGAGGTCCATGCCGATCTTGCGCGCGCCGAGCAGCTCGAACAGCGTGGTCTTGTCGGTGTGATCTGGGCAGGCCGGGTAGCCGAACGCCGGACGAATGCCGCGGTACTTCTCTTCCTTGATGTCGCGCTCGCTGAGCTTCTCGTCGTGGCCGTAGCCGAAGTCCTTGCGCGCGCGTGCGTGCAGGTACTCGGCGAACGCCTCGGCCAGGCGGTCCGCCAGCGCCTTCACGATGATCGCGCTGTAGTCGTCGTTGTGGCGCTCGTACTTCTTGGCGAGCTCGTCGGCGCCGATGCCCGCGGTGACCGCGAACGCGCCCACGTAGTCCGTGAGCCCGCTCTGCTTGGGCGCGACGAAGTCTGCCAGCGACGAGGTGTGCTCGCCGGCGCCGCGGTCGTTCTGCTGGCGCAGCATCGGGAACCGCGCGATCTCCTCGCGCAAGCTCTCCGCGCGATACAGCACGATGTCGTCGCCGATCGAGAGCGCCGGCCAGAAGCCGTACACGCCGCGCGCACGCAGCAGCTTCTCTTTGATGATTCTGTCGAGCAGCGCCCTGGCGTTGTCGTACAGATCCTTGGCGGCCTCGCCCTGCTTCGGATCGTCGAAGATGCTGGGCACGTCGCCCTTCATCTCCCAAGCGCTGAAGAAGAAGCGCCAGTCGATGTACGGCACGAGTTCCTCGAGCGGCAGCTCGACCTCGCGCAGCCCGAGGAACGCCGGCTTGTTGATGTCGCTCGGCTTGAAGCCCACCTTCTGCCGGCGCTCGCGCGCTTCGTTCAAGCTCAGCAGCTTCTTGTCGCGCGTGCGCGCATGCTGCTGGCGGAGCCGCTCCTGCGTGGCGCGGTTCTCGGCGTCGAAGCCCCCGCGCTGCTTCTTGTCGAGCAAGCTCGCCACCGTGTTCACCGCGCGCGAGGCGTCGAGCACGTGCACGACCTCGTTCTTGTAGTGCGGGGCGATCTTGACCGCGGTGTGCTTGTTGCTGGTGGTGGCGCCGCCGATCAACAGCGGCAAGTTCATCTGCTTGCGCTCCATCTCGCGCGCCACGTGCACCATCTCGTCGAGCGACGGCGTGATCAGGCCGGACAGCCCGATCACATCGACTTTCATCTCCAGCGCCGTCGCCAGGATCTTCTCGGTCGGCACCATCACGCCGAGGTCGATCACCTCGTAGCTGTTGCAGCCGAGCACCACGCCGACGATGTTCTTGCCGATGTCGTGCACGTCGCCCTTCACGGTCGCGAGCAACACGCGTCCGACGGCCGGGGCCTCGCTCTTCTCTTCCGCCATGAACGGCTCGAGGTAGGCGACCGCACGCTTCATCGCGCGCGCGCTCTTCACCACCTGCGGCAGGAACATCTTGCCCTGCCCGAACAGGTCGCCGACGACCTTCATGCCGTCCATCAGCGGGCCTTCGATCACGCTCAGCGGGCGCCCGAACTTCGCACGCGCTTCCTCTGCATCGACTTCGATGAAGTCGGTGTTGCCGTGCACGAGCGCGAACTTGATGCGCTCCTCCACGGTGTTCTCGCGCCAGCTCAGGTCCAGCTCGCGCGACTTGCCCTTGCCCTTCACCTGCTCGGCGTACGTGACCATACGCTCGGTGGCGTCCGGACGGCGGTTGAACAGCACGTCCTCGACGTGCTCCAGCAGCGGCTTCGGAATGTCTTCGTACACCACCAGCTGGCCGGCGTTCACGATGCCCATGTCCAGGCCGACCTTGATCGCATGATAGAGGAACGCCGAGTGGAACGCCTCGCGTACCACGTCGTTGCCGCGGAACGAGAAGCTCAGGTTGCTGATACCGCCGCTGGTGCGGCAGCCCGGCAGGTCGCGCTTCACGATCCGGATCGCCTCGATCAGGTTCTTGGCGAACTCGTTGTGCTCCTCGATGCCGGTCGCGATCGCCAGCACGTTCAGGTCGAAGATGATGTCCTCGGGCGCGAAGCCGATGCCGAGCAGCAAGTTGTACGCACGCGTGGCGATCGAGACCTTGCGCTCGACCGTCTCGGCCTGGCCCTGCTCATCGAACGCCATCACCACCACGCCGGCGCCGTACTCCAGCACCTTCTTGGCCTTGGCCAGGAAGTCTGCCTCGCCTTCCTTGAGGCTGATCGAGTTGACGATGCCCTTGCCCTGCACGCACTTCAGGCCGGCCTCGATCACGCTCCACTTGCTGGAGTCCACCATGATCGGAATGCGCGAGATCTCCGGCTCGGACGCGACCAGGTTGAGGAACTTGGTCATCGCGGCCTCGCCGTCGAGCATGCCCTCGTCCATGTTGACGTCGAGGATGTTCGCGCCGCCGCGCACCTGATCGAGCGCCACGCTGAGCGCACCCTGGTAGTCGTCGGCCTTGATCAGGTTGGCGAACTTCTTGGAGCCGGTGACATTGGTGCGCTCGCCGATCATCACGAAGTTGGTCTCGGGCGAGATGGTCAGCGTCTCCAGGCCGCTGAAGTGCGCCTTGTCGTGCTGCGCCTTCGGCACGCGGCGCGGCTCGATGCGCGCCACTTGCTCGGCGATCGCGTGGATGTGCGCCGGCGTGGTGCCGCAGCAGCCGCCCACCACGTTCACGAAGCCGCTCTTGGCGAAGTCGAGCATGTGCGCGCCCGTGGTGGGCGGCTCCTCGTCGTAGCCGGTGTCCGAGAGCGGGTTGGGCAGCCCGGCGTTGGGGTAACAGCTGATGAACGTGCTGGCGATCTGCGACAGGCCTTCCACGTACGGCCGCATGTCCGTCGCGCCGAGCGCGCAGTTGATGCCCACGCTGATCGGCTTGGCGTGCGCCACCGAGTGCCAGAACGCGTCGATGGTCTGACCGCTCAGCGTGCGCCCGCTCTTGTCGACGATCGTGACCGAGATCATGATCGGCAGCCGCTGGCCGCGCTCGAGGAAAACCTGCTCGATCGCGCTCAGCGCGGCCTTGCAGTTGAGCGTATCAGTAATGGTCTCGACCAGCAGCGTGTGCACGCCGCCGTCCATCAAGCCGTGGACCTGCTCCTTGTACGCGTTGAACGCCTGATCGAACGTCATGTTGCGCACGGACGGATCGCTCACGTCCGGCGAGATCGACAGGGTACGCGTGGTGGGGCCGATCGCGCCCGCCACGAAGCGCGGCTTGCTCGGGGTCTTGTCGCTGAACTCGTCCGCCACCCGGCGCGCCAGCTTCGCGGCCGCCACGTTCATGTCGTAGGCCGCGCTCTCCAGCCCGTAGTCGGCCTGCGAGATCGTGTTCGCGCCGAACGTGTTGGTCTCGATGATGTCGCTGCCCGCCGCCAGGTACTGACCGTGGATCTCCGCGATCACGTCCGATCGCGTGAGCACCAACAGGTCGTTGTTGCCCTTCAGGTCGTGCTTGTGCGCCTTGAACTGCTCGCCGCGAAACGCGTCTTCACCCAGCTTGTAGCGCTGCACCATCGTACCCATGGCGCCATCGAGCACCAGAATGCGCTCGGCCATCAGCTTCTCGAGGGTCTGTTGAACGGTCATGGGCGACTACACTTTCTGCGCGACACAGGTGATGACTTCGAAGTTCGGGCGCGTGCGCTCGCGGGAGCTCACTTCACACCGGCCCACGCGCATGCCGCGCTCGCTGAGCCGCTTCTTGAGCCAACGCGGCGAGAAACCGGGCTGGCGATGGCCGTACTGGGCTGCGATCTCCATCGACTCGTGCTCGTTCAGCGTCACCAGTAGCAAATCGCCGCCAGGTTTCACTACCCGGCAGCATTCATCGAGCGCCCGGTCCGGCTCCTGGGCATACGCCAGTACGTTGAGCGAGAGCACGACGTGAAAGCGGCCATCCGCGAACGGCAGCGCTTGCATGTCGCCCCGCACCAGCGAGGAGCGCTTGCCCAGCCGCCTCGACGCCGCGCCGAGCAGCTTCTCGCTGTGGTCGAGGCACACGTAGCGCCGCGCACCGGGCACCAACATCTGCGCCACCGTGCCGTCGCCCGAGCCGATGTCGAGCACCTCCGACGCGTGCAGCAAGCCTGCGAAGGCATGCGCCAGCGACTCCCAGGTGCGCCCCGGCGAGTAATGACGCTCGAGCTCACCGGCCTTCCGCTCGGCCCAGCAGCTCTTCTCACGCTGTTCCTGGAGACGGCTGGCACGCTTGCGATCGCCGGCGATCGTGGGGTCGTCCAGCGTGCTCAGCAGGGCCTCTCAGACCTTACGTACCGCGGGCTCCATCTGTGCATCGTTGAGGCGATAAAAACTGGAGGTGCCGACTCGTCTGTCGAGCACGAGCCCCTGCTCCTTCAGCCGCGCGAGGTGCGTCGACACGCTGCTCTGCCCCAGCTCCAGCGCCGAAGTCAGTTCGCTCACCGAAAGCTCGAACGCCGACAGCAGCGCGCACAGCCGGAGCCGCGTAGCGTCACCGAGCGCACCTAAAAAGCTGAGTTGGAGGTCGAGCGCCGCACCCATGGCCATCGGTCTATCATGAAAGAGCGATGTATCCTAGGTCGGGGCAGGCAGCGATCTATCCGACCTGTCGACGGAGGGGCGGAGCGCCTTGACTCGGGTCTGTGTCTTCGCCTTGGTGACAGTAGCTTCGTCTACTTTGCGCCCCATCGGTGGCTGACACAGAGGGGCGGAGCCGAGCGCGTGGGTCAAACCTTCGCCGAAGCAACACCTACGAGGGAAGCAAAACGCTGGCGGAGACCATGTGCTCGAAGTTGCGCGCGGACATTCGCAACACCTCGGGGAGCTTCGCCCGCACAGTCGCCCGGTTCCTCTCGATCTCGCGTAGGAACGCGTCCGCCACCGCGATCACGGGATCCACCGCCAGGTAGTCGGCGGTAGACACCACGCAGTGGCGCTGATCGAACAGCTCTGCGAGTCCGTCCATCTTGTCTCGGTAGTTCAGCCCCAACACCGGCACACCTTGCCCCAACGCGGCGATCGCGAGGTGCATGCGCCCGGTGATCACACCGTCGAGGTGCCCGATGGCGCCCTTGATCTCCCACGCGGGCAGCGGCTCGCAAAGATCGTGGTACCGCTCGCCGAGATGTTTCGCGAGCCATGGCGCGATGACCTGGTGACAGTTGACGTCCGCCGATGCGTCGCGAAAGTCGTGTGCGACGAGGAGTACGCTCAGCTTGTGGCCGCGCTGAAGCTTGCTCACGAGCGTGCTCGCAAACCGCTGCAGGTGTTCCGCCACTGCCTCTTGATCAACGTCGCGATAAAGCAACGGGTGAACGTTCAAGCCGATCACCAGATCACCCGCCGCACGGCGCCTATCGATCCATTCCACGACCTCCTTGGAACGCCCCAGCTCGGTGCTTGGATGCAACCCAAAGGCGACGTCGGCAACCAAGGAGCCGCGATCCGGGCAAAAGGCGTGGAAGCGAGTGAGGGACGCCGGGTCACGCACGTAGATCGAGAGCGCCTCGTGAGCGCGGGCGAAATGTGCAGCTACTCGTTCGTCCACGTCGCAGCTGAGGCTGAAGCCGGTGATGGTGGCCGGGATACCCGCGTGCGCGGCGAGGTCAGCGAGCGCGAGCAAGCTGAACGAGAAGTTGGGGTCGTGCGCGCCATCCATTCCGTCGGCGCCGAGCAGAACCACCTGACGAGGACGCAGGCTCATGATGACGTCGAAACACTCTTCCAGCCTGTCGAGTGCCGGCACCCGGAGCGGCACCATACTCAGCGTGCGTGCTGCCTCATCGGCCCGATCGCTGACGGTGAAGACGTAGACCTCGGCGCCCGGGAGCCGTTCTTCGATCGCGCGCAGCGTGGCCGCGAGCATCGCCTGATCTCCACGCGACGCGGTCAGCAACACCGGGTCAGGCGGCAAGATCACAACTCGATTCTCGAAGCTGCCGGTGCGGGCCGACCTCGCAGCAGCGACCAGCCCCGCATGCGCGCGACGCGTGCGACTGAGCTGCACGTTTAGCCTCGCATCGCGGAGCTGCAGGCCGTCGTAGGGCACGCGAAACCAACGTTCGCTGGTATCTCTCATTCGCCGTGCAAGCTGCCACGCGATGTCGCTGAGCGAGGGTCGCACGTTCCTCCGGAGAGCATCCGCCGCTCCATGCGGCGCTTTGAACGTCTATGGCGGATATCCCCAGGCAGGGCAACTCGTCAGTAGCCCCGTAAGCAATATGTATGTTCACACCTTCCGGTTGTCGCTTCGTAGGTTATTCACGTGGTTCGCTACGGACGCATGGGTGTCTGTCAAACGCGACCTAGCTAACGGGCCCCACTTCCGAGCCACGCAGCGTGTGCTGTCGGTGCGCGACAGTCAGCGGAAATGGAAAGCCCGACAGAACTGCCAGCCGCGCGGCGACATTCAGCGCAGACCGCTGGCAACGAATGCTCGCGTTGCGTTGCAATCCGACACATCCTGCACGGGGCCAGCGCCGGTAGCGCCGTTGCGCGCACCGACGCAGAGGCCGTTGCTGATCTTGATCTGGAAAGTTGTGGCCGCGCCGGTGGGAGTAAGTGTGAAAGCTTGCAGCGCATCCGTGGCAGAGCATCCGCTCTGAACCAACGTGGATCCTGAAGTCAGAGCCGATGCGCGAAGGCATAGATTCGAGCTGGCGACCTTGATCTGGGCCCGTGTCGCATCCAATGCCGTGACGATGAACGTCTGATTGCTGCTGTTGTTGCACGACCATTGAATCAGCGGCGCACCAGCGCTGTACGAGTTGCCTTGCACATCCATGCACAGGCCCCCGTTGACCGCGCGCAGAGTGCTGCGACCAGTCGCGACTGTTCCGGTTGGCGGCGGTGTCGTTGGTGGCGGTGTCGCTGGTGGCGCTGCGACCAGCACGGACTTCACCGCGTTGTATGCTGGCTTGAGCGTCCCGGCAGTCCAGGCTCCGGAGGCGTTCTTCACCAGGTGTACCAGTCCCATGTACGCTTCGAAGTGAGGCGCCCAGTACGTTTCATCCATCAACTCGTAGATGTGCGCTGCAGTGATGTTGTACTGCGATGCGACGCGGCGAAGATAGGCGATTTTGGATAGCAATCCGTCCGCCTGCTGTTGCTCGCCGCTTTGGCTGCCGCCAGCGTGA
>DASUME010000923.1:0-2113 GCA_036277895.1 Polyangiales bacterium | reverse complement strand
GTGCTCGCCGGGTAGGTGATCAGCGCGCGGATCTTCTTGTTCGGGTCGATGAAGAACACCGAGCGAACCGTGAAGGTGTCGTTCGCCTCCGGGTGGATCATGTCGTAGAGGCCGGCGACCTTGCGGTCCTGGTCGGCCACGATGGGGTAGTTGACCTTCGTGTTCTGCGTCTCTTCGATGTCGAGGATCCACTTCTTGTGGCTGTCCGTCGGATCGACGCTGAGCGCGAGCACCTTGACGTTGCGCTTGTCGAAGTCGGCCTTCTGCTTGGCGGCCTGGCCGAGCTCCGTGGTGCACACGGGCGTGAAGTCCTTCGGGTGCGAGAACAACACGCCCCAGCTGTTGCCGAGGTACTCGTGGAAACGCAGCGGGCCCTCGCTCGTCTCTGCCGTGAAGTCCGGTGCCACGCTGCCGATGTGCAGACCCATGATGAACCTCCTGATGTCCGTTCGTGAGCGCGTATACCACACGCCCTCGGCGCGCAGCATCGCTCTAGTGGACAGGCCGTCGGCTTAGCAGACAGGCGCCGGTAGCTCCCGCCGTCGATTGCGTGACGGGTAGGCGGTCTGCCGACCACGATCGGTCCGGCTCCTCACCGTGCGATGAATCGCGGCTGCCGACGGAGATCGTGGCGCCAAAGAGCCGCGCCACAATATTCGTTGACACAGGCATTGGCCACGACCATATTCGTTGCAACAGAGACCTTCGTGGAGACATGCTCATGGCCACCTCGGGAACCATCATCACGCCCAGCACGATCCAAGAGCTAAGCCCTGGGCTCTTCGCCTTCGCTTATCGCGCCGTCCGCCAGCGCGAGGAAGCGGAGGACCTGGTCCAGGACACCTGGATCAGCGCACTTCGCACGGTCCCGAGCTTCGAAGGACGCTCGAGCCTGCGCACCTGGCTAGTCAGCATCCTGCGTCGGCGAATTGCCGACCGATTCCGCCGCGAACGCGCGTCCGAGGTGCTGGAAGAGGAGAAGTTCGCCCTCGATGCCAGCGCCCCGGAGGAGCGCTTGGCGGACCACGAGGCGGCGAGCATCGCCACCCTCGCCATGGCCGACCTGACGGAGCTGGAGCGCAGGGCCGTCACGCTCTGCGACGTTCAGGACCTGGACCGCGACGAAGCGAGCGAGCAGCTCGGTGTGACGCGCGGCCACCTGCGCGTGCTCCTGCACCGCGGCCGGCACAAGCTAGAGGCAACCCTGCGCGCGAACGGCGTCGCGGCCTGAAGCCGTCGACGACCGTGCGTGCCGCGAACCAAGAACCGTCAGCGCTTGAGCTTGGTGACGAGCTCGACCTGAGAGTGAACGCCGAGCTTGCGGAAGATCGACTTCAGGTGGTTGCGAACCGTATGGAGGCTGATGTGAAGCGTGTTGGCGACGCCGGTCACGCTACCCTCGCCGAGCAGGGTCTCGACGATCTCGCGCTCGCGCTTGCTGAGCTGGTCGAGCGAGATCTCCGGGCCGGCGGAGTCGGCGCGATCACCGCGCGAGGCCAGGCCGTTGGACAGCCCCTCGATGCGCTGCAGGGTCTCGATGCCCTGCCCCGCCACGCGCATCAGCTCTTCCTGCAGCTTCCCGCGCGACTGCTTGATCAGCGCCTCGCGGATCACGTTGTCGAGCGTGCTCGGCGAGCACGGCTTGGTCAGGAAGCGGAAGATCTCGCCTTCGTTGATCGCGCGCACCGCGGCGTCGAGCTGCGGGTCGCCGGTCAACAGGATGCGCACGATGTACGGGTACTCACGCGCGACCTGAGCGAGCAGCTCCACGCCGCGCATGCCGGGCATCCACTCGTCGGACACCACGACCTGGACGTCTTCTCGATCGAGTATCTCCAGGGCTTCCGCCGCGGAGCGTGCAGTACGGACTTCGTAGGGAGCACCTTCGAGAGCCGCTGCCAGTGCCAGGGCGGCTTCGTCGTCGTCCACCAAGAGGACTCGGAACCTCATCATCACCTCGAACGAGCGAACGTAGTGTCGAGCGGAGCGCTCGCTTCGTGCGAGCAATCAAAGAGCGCGGGCCGCGCTCGGAACCGCACTGGCAGCAAAGCGCAGGCGCATTTCCACGTGCAGACAGGATATGGTGGGGTTCACGTGCGAGCAAACTCAGCCC
>DASUME010000922.1:0-7920 GCA_036277895.1 Polyangiales bacterium | reverse complement strand
TCCTTTCAACGGTTGTTAGTCGGGGAGGTCAGGCGACCTCCCCGCCCATCGCGGCAAAGCCGCGACGGGGCCCAGCCCACCGCGAGGTTCGCTTCGCTCACGAAGTACCTCCATCAACCATCTTCTCGAGGCGTGCGCGCGATGGAATCGCAAATCAGCGAAATCAGCCCTGTACTAGTGCAAGTCAGCGTCGAGGTCCCGTGGGCCGACGTGGAGAAGGCCATCGAGGGCAACTACTCGCAGCTCGGTCGCACGGCGAAGGTCAAGGGCTTCCGCCCCGGCAAGGTGCCGCGCAACGTGCTCAAGCAGCTGTTCGGCGCGCGCGTGAAGCAGGAAGTCGTGAGCAACCTGGTCGAGGCCGGGCTATCCGATGCGGTGACCAAGCACAACCTCGCGGTGGTCTCGGTGCCGCCGCTGGAGAGCGCGCCCGAGTTCAAGCAGGGCGAGCCGCTCGCGTTCACGGCCAAGGTCGAGGTTCGACCGAAGATCGAGAACGTCGACATCGCGGGCATCACGCTCGAGCGCGCGAAGATCGAGATCAGCGACGCCGCGGTCGACACCGAGCTGGAGACGCTGCGTCAGCAGCACGGCGAGCTGACTGCGCCGAGCGAGCCCCGCCCGGTGCAGGAAGGTGACGTCGTCACCGTCGACTACACCGTCAGCGTCGACGGCGCAGTGCGCCCCGATCTCGCGGCCACCAGCCGTCCGATCGACACCGCGGGCGGCTTGCTGCCGGAGCTGAAGACGGGCCTGATCGGCAAGAACATCGGCGACGACGCGCGCATCGAGCTCACGTTCCCCACCGAGCAGGGCGGCGAGTTCGCCGGCAAGCCCGGCGTGTTCGAGATCACCGTGCGCGAGATCAAGGCCAAGGTGCTTCCTGAGCTCGACGACGAGTTCGCGAAGGACCTGGAGCACGGCTCGCTCGACGAGCTGAAGCAGAAGACGCGCGAGCGCCTCGAGGGCACCGCCAAGTCCAACGCCGAAGCCGCGCTGCAGGAGCAGCTGATCGACAAGGTGCTTGAGAAGAACCCGATCGAGCTGCCGCCGTCGCTGGTCGCGCAGCAAGAGCGCGCGATGCTGCAGGAGTACCTGCGCATGATCCAGATGACCGGCCAGGCCCCGAACTTCGGCGGCGACTTCATGGCCGAGGCCAAGGACAACGCGCAGAAGCGCGTGCGCGCGGCCTTGCTGCTCGGTGCGATCGCCACCCAGCAGAACATTCGCGTCGAGTCCGCGGACCTGGACAAGAAGCTCGAAGAGCTGGCCCAGCGCAGCGGAAAGCACGTTGCGAAGCTGAAGGCCGAGCTCCAGGGCGAGCGCCGCGAGGCGCTGGAGAGCCAGATCCTCGAGGCGAAGCTTCTTGAGTATCTGCTCAGCCAGGCTACCATCACCGAAGCGGCGACCTGAGCGCCTGCACCGCTATTGTGGGGTGTACGCTCCGTCGCCAGGGGGATGACCGTGGCCGAAGAGAGAGTGACGCCCAGTCTCTACATCCCAAATCCCGTGGTCGTCGAGACGACGCATCGCGGTGAGCGGACGTGGGACGTCTATAGTCGTTTGCTGAAGGACCGCATCGTCTTCCTCGGAACCGAGGTCAACGACACGGTCGCCAACATGATCATCGCCCAGCTACTGTTCCTGGAGAGCGAGGACCCCGATAAGGAGATCACGCTCTACATCAACAGTCCCGGTGGCGTGATCACCGCGGGTCTCGCGATCTACGACACCATGCAGTACGTCCGTTGCCCGGTCGCGACCGTGTGCCTCGGACAGGCGGCGTCGATGGGTGCCGTGCTGCTCGCGGCGGGTGCGGCCGGTCGCCGGCGCGCCCTGCCCAACAGCCGGGTGATGATCCACCAGCCGCTTGGCGGGTTCCGTGGGCAAGCCACCGACATCGAGATTCACGCCCGCGAAATCCTCGCGTTGCGCCAGCGTCTCAACGAAATCATGGCCAATCACACGGGCCAAAACGTCGACAAGATCAAAGAAGACACCGAGCGCGATCGCTACCTCTCGGCAGCGGATGCGAAGGAATACGGGATCTTGGACGACGTCATCTACCCCCGACCGGCCAAGACGCTGAAGTAACCTGCCCCGGCTCGGTCGGCGTCGTTGCGACGCCAGATCGACGACGGTACACTGAAACATTCGTAAACCAGAGAACGGCGAGGCAGAACCGCGTGGATCGACGGCGCGAAGAAGGTCACGGCAATCTACAGTGCTCATTCTGCGGGAAGTCGCAGAAAGAGGTGAAGAAGCTCATTGCTGGGCCCACGGTCTACATTTGCGACGAATGCATCGGGCTCTGCAATGACATCATCGCGGAGGAGGTCGACCGTGAAGAGTCGTTCTCTTCCGGGACACCGCTTCCGAAGCCGACCGAGATCAAGACGATCTTGGACGAGTACGTAATCGGGCAAGATCGCGCGAAGAAGATCCTCTCTGTGGCGGTGCACAACCACTACAAGCGGATCGATTCACGGGTCGGCAGCGACGACGTCGAGCTTCAGAAGTCGAACATTCTCCTGCTTGGGCCCACGGGCTCCGGCAAGACGCTGCTCGCGCAGACTCTGGCGCGCATCCTGAACGTGCCGTTCGCAATCGCGGACGCCACCACGCTCACGGAAGCGGGCTACGTCGGCGAGGACGTGGAGAACATCATCGTCCAGCTGCTGCAGAACGCCGACCATGACGTCGAGCGTGCGCAACGCGGCATCGTCTACATCGACGAGATCGACAAGGTCGCCCGCAAGGGAGACAACCCGTCGATCACGCGCGATGTCAGCGGTGAAGGCGTGCAGCAGGCTCTGCTCAAGATCATCGAGGGCACGGTCGCGAACGTTCCGCCCAAGGGCGGAAGGAAGCACCCGCAGCAGGATTTTCTGCAGGTCGATACGACCAACATCCTGTTCATCTGCGGTGGCGCATTCGTGGGCCTGGACTCGATCGTCGAGCGGCGCATCGGCGAGCGAACGCTCGGCTTCGGTGCCGAGATCCCCTCGCGCAAGGACAAGCGGATCGGCGAGCTGCTCGAGCAAGTGCAGCCCGAAGATCTGCTGCGGTTCGGTTTGATCCCGGAGTTCGTCGGCCGCTTGCCGATGATCGCGACCTTGCACGAGCTCAACGAGGACGCCCTGATCGACATCCTCACCAAGCCCAAGAACGCGATCATCAAGCAGTTCGCACGGCTGCTCGACATGGACGGAGTGAAGCTCTCGTTCAGCGACAAGGCGCTCAAGGCGATCGCGCTCCAGGCGCTCAAGCGCAACGCGGGTGCTCGCGGCCTGCGCTCCATCCTCGAGCACTCGATGCTCGACATCATGTACGAGGTCCCCTCGCAGCGTGGCGTGAAGGAAGTCCTCGTCAGCGAGGAGACGATCGTGCGCGGTGAGAAGCCGCTGGTGGTCTACGAGAAGGAAGAAAAGCTCGCCTGAGCGGTTCTTCTGATCGAGGCTGAGAGGCAGCTGGGCCACTCCGAGGAATCGGGGAGGCCCTTTTGCTTTCCGGCGTCTTCAGTTTAGGGTTCACACCCGATGGCCGAATGCGAGCACTGCGGCGCCGAGCTGGCGGCGGACAGCGAGACGTGTCCGCGCTGCGGCCAGGCGCGTACGCCCGATGAGCTGCTCGGCACAGAGATCCTGGGCCGCTACACGCTGGTAAAGCTGATCGCCGAGGGCGGCATGGGGCGCGTGTACCTCGCCGAGCAGGCGGTGGGCACGGTGCAGCGCCGGGTCGCGGTCAAGGTGCTCCGCAAGCAGCTCGGGCAAGACAAGCAGCTGATGAGCCGCTTCGCGCGCGAGGCCGAGACGCTGGTGCGGCTGACGCATCCGAACACGGTCCAGCTGTTCGACTTCGGCGCGCTGCCGGACGGCACGCTGGCGCTCGCGATGGAGTACGTGAAGGGCCACTCGCTGGCCTTCGAGCTGCACAAGGGACCGCTGAGCGTGCAGCGCGCCGAGCGCATGCTGACGCAGATCTGCGGCGCGCTCGAGGAGGCCCACGAGAGCGGCATCGTTCATCGCGACCTCAAGCCGGACAACTTGCTGATCGCGGATCGCGTCGGCCAGGGCGACTTCGTGAAGGTGCTCGACTTCGGGATCGCCAAGGTCGCGGACGACGCGATCGGCAGCGAGCGCAAGAACACCAAGCTCACCCAGCAGGGCATGATCATCGGCACCCCGCCCTACATGAGCCCGGAGCAGTTCAGCGGCGAGGCGACCGACGCGCGCTCGGACATCTACTCGCTCGGCGTGATCGCGTACGAGATGCTCGCGGGCAAGCTGCCCTTCGTCGCGAACACGCCCTGGGAGTGGGCCTCCAAGCACCTCACGGCCGCGCCGGACTCGTTGCATCCCGACACGCAGCGTGGGTTGTCGTTCGCCCATGCGCGCGCGATCGACGCGGCGCTGCAGAAGAACCCTGCGGACCGTCCCCAGACGGTGCAGGCATTCCTCGACATGTTCACCACGCGCGAGGGCGCCGGTGCGGTGACGATGCCGCTGGCACGCACCGAGCTCGCTCCCAAGGTCAGCACGCCTCCACCCGTGCACGACAGCGACGAGCACCCGTCGACGAACACCACGCGCACGGGCTCCCTGCTGCAGAAGCGTTCGTTCGGGCTCGCGGGCCTCGTGCTCGCGGCCGTCGCGGCGGCGGCGGTCGGCGTGGTGCTGTACTTCGCGCTGCGGCGTGCGCCGGGGCAGTCCGCGCTCGCGCCCGCAGCCCTGCCCTCCACCGCAGCGAGCATGGCAGCGGCGCCGAGTGCGCCCGCTGCGCTGCCGCTCGGGGTCGCGCCGCCGGAGGCCACGCCGACCCCCGAGGAGCCGCGGCACCGCCACCGGGAGCACCCGCGCGGCGCGGCACGCAGCGAGAGCGAGCCCGTGCGCAGCGCCGACCTGGCGCGCACGGCACCGGAGCCGATCCGCAGTGAGCCGACGCGCGGGGGGCCGGAGCCCGTGCGCGGCGAAGCGCGCAGCGAGGGACCGCAGCCGATCGTGAAGGCGAGCCAGTCGTCGCCGGATCTCGACGCGCGGATCGCGCAGATCGTCGCGAACACGTCGGCACGGCCCGAGGTCGCGCTCGGGCTCTACCAGGCCGCGACTGGCCGTTATGGAGCGCATCCGAGCTTGTCGTCACTTCGCCCACAACTGAGAGGCGCGGTCGAAGGACGCGTGCGCCAGCTGCTCGCGGGCGGCCGCTGCGCCCAGGCCCAGGCGATCCAGCGCGCGCTGCGTGGCGCCTTGGGCGGTGCCGCACCCGCTGGCCTATTTGGGCCGAGCTGCCCGGCGCCGTGATCGTGCGCAGGAGGGTGATCGCGTACACCCGCACACCTCCCGCGTTGTTTTTACCTTGCCTCGCTCGAAGTAGCGGAGGAAATTGGCTCTGGTGCGCCACTTGAGTTTCCCTCGGGTGTCGCTAAGGTGACGGTCTGCGAGCCGCTCGCACATCGAGGTCAGACAGTATGTCGCGTTCCCGCTGGAGCCGATCCGATCGAAGCCGCCTTGCGAGCCGATCGTTTTTGCGGCAAGTCGCGGGGCGTCCCAGGCCAAGAACCCTGACGGCCGCAAATCGGCCCCACGGTGAGTAGCAACCGATGCCTCTACGTTCTGCAGAAAGCACCCCTCCACAGCGCAGGGCCCGTTCCAGCACCTCCTCGACGAGCGGGCCCATTGGAGAGCGACTGTCCTGGGAGCAGATTCGTTGCGTAGACGAGTTCCGTGGCCGCTGGGTCGCGCTGGACGCCTGTCGATACGATGAGTCCACCGGGCGCGCGACCGAGGGCGAGGTGGTCGACGTCGATGACGACCTGGCGGAGCTCTGTCAGCGGGTGCGCGCGTCGCAGCGCCGCAACTGCGCGATCGTGTTCTGCGACTACGACTCCTGAGCCGCTGTCTCGCGCAAGCGCGGCTGAAAACTTGAACCCCCATCCCTGCAGACGGCTTCGGCCGTGGACAGTACGTTGCTGCTTTCGTACGCGTTCGACTATCGTCACGCGCCGGAGGAACAGCGAGACATGGGGACACTCTCGATCAGATGGTTTTTGGCGCTAGCGCTGGCACTGGCGGCGTTCGGCTGTCCGAAGGATGGTCCGCCGCCGGTCACGGCGAAGTCCATGCCCGAGGGGGGCTCGTTCACCGGGGTCTGGCACTCCCCGCAATACGGTGAGATGCACGTGCGCCAGAACGGCGCCTCCGCGATCGGCCGCTACACCAAGGACGAGCGCAGCGGCCGCCTGCAGGGCAGCGTGTCGGGCGACTTGATGCGCTTCGAGTGGAAGGAGAAGAAGGAGATCATCTCTGGACGCTCGGTCACCACCAAGGGCCACGGCTACTTCCGGATCGTTCACGACGAGGTCGAGAACACCTGGAAGCTGGTCGGCGAGTGGGGCAACGACGCGGCCGAGCGCGGAGGCGGGCCCTGGAACGCGGTGAAGTCGCCCAAGGCCAAGGTGATGCTCGACTCGCGCGGCAACGCCACCGACGGCAGCAGCGATGACGAGGGCGATTCGTCTTCGTCGTCCGGCGGCGAAGAGTCGGACGAGAACGACTTCAGCGGCCGCGAGAGCAACGACCTCGATCTCTAATCCAGGCTCGGCAGGTCGTGCGCGAAGGCGAGCACCCGCTCGCCCGCGCGCATGAAGTCGAGCAGCGGCCACAGCGCCTCGGGGAGGCCGAGCAGCTGCTGGAGCATCACCAGCTCCGGCGGCGGCTCGCGTCGCTCCGGCGGCCGACGCGGCGGCATGCCGGCCTGCACGCGCTTGCGCGGCGCCACCCAGAGCGGCTCGGGGTCGAACGCATGCGCGTCCGGGATCAGCTTCTCCAGCTGCGCGCGCGCCTCGCGGTAGCCGCCGAGCTGATCGACCAGCCCGACCTCGCGCGCGTCGTAGCCGGTCCACACGCGCCCCTCGGCAAGCTGCGCGATCTCGGCGACCGGCCGCTTGCGCCCCAGCGCGACCACCTCGAGGAAGCGCGTGTAGAAGCGCTCGGTCTCGGCGCGCAGCAAGGCCTCCTCGTCTGGCGAGGGGGCACGCGTGAGCGCGTTCAAGTCGGCGTACGGCGTCACGCTGACCAGCTCGCGCCGCACGTGCAGCAGCTCCATCAAGCGCTCGGCGACGGGGCGGATCGAGACCACGCCGATCGAGCCCGTGAGCGTGGCGGGGTGCGCGACGATCGCGCGCGTGGCGGCCGCGAGATAATAGCCGCCGCTGGCGGCGTAGTTGCCCATCCAGGTGACGACCGGCTTGTGCTGGTCGAGCAGCGCGACCTCGCGGTGCAGCAGCTCGCTCACCACGGCCGAGCCGCCGGGCGAGTCGATGTAGAGCACCACGCCGGCGACCTGCTCCAGCTCGGCCAGGCGGCGCAGCGTGTCGGCGCTGCCGTGAAGGTCGATGCCGTCGGCCCCGCGGCTGCGCTCCGAGATCGTTCCCGCCAGCCGCACCACGGCCACGCGCTTCTTGCGCCGCAGCGGGGCGAGCTTCATCGCACGCGGCGCCGCCAGATACGCGCGGTGCGAGATCGGGCGCTCCTTGTCGGCCAGGCCGAGCCGCGTGGGCAGCTCGTCTTCGTAGGCGACGGCGTCCAGCAGGCCGAGCTCGCGCGCGCGCTGGGCGCCGAACAAGCCGGCTTGCAACAAGTCCGCAGCGCTCGCCTTCTGCCCCACGGCGTCGCTCCAGGTGCGGTGCAGGGTGCGTACGATCGCCTCCAGCTGCTCGCGCTCGGGTCCACTCATCGAGGCGCGTACGAGCGGCTCGGCGGCGGTCTTGTAGCGGCCCTCGGCGGTGACCAGCACGCGCACGCCGAGCCGGTCGAGCAGCGGCGCCAGGTAGCTGCGGGCGGCACGCGGGCCGAGCGCGCTGAAGCCGATGTGCGGCATCGCGACGATCTCGTCCGCGGCGGTGGCCAGGAACAGCTCGCGCTC